>DASSCU010000014.1 GCA_035697485.1 Actinomycetota bacterium | reverse complement strand
GACCGCATCTAGCCGGCGCGATCGTGGCCGGACAGAAGGTGCGAGGCGGGCGACGAGCATCATCGACCTCGAACTCGGCTTCCCGGGCGCGAACATCCTCATGATCCTCGGAAGCGCCGGCCGCCCGGTGCTCGCTCCGCTCGCGTTGCGCACCACGGCCCTGGCCGATCGCCGCGCGCGCCGGGCTCCTCGCCGGCGTGGCCGTCATCGGCACAGCGACCGTTCTCACATCATGTCGACGCCGTCTTCGGGTGTCAGTTGGGTCGGTCAGGGCTTCGGGATCGGGGCGATCCAGTACGGCGTGTCGGGCTCGGGCGTCGTCGTGAAGCGCGCGTTCACGAGGTAGAGCGCGCCGCGATAGGTGTCGATCGACGTGGGCACGTCGAAGTCCGGGTCGCCCGTGCGGCTCACGACTCGACCGCTGGACAGATCGTCGGACAGTCGCACCTTCGCGACCGTGTTGAGGAAGTTCTGCACCACATAGGCGACGTGGTCGATGACGAGGACGCCGTCGCCAGACGCGACGTCCGCACCACCGAGATCGATCTCACGTGTGCGGCCCGACTGCCTCACCGCGAACAGCTCGCCGGTGTTCGTCTGGACCACCACGAACATCGACGTGCCCGGGACGCGGTCGATGCCGTTGGCGTTGAACCCGTCCTCGAAGACGAGATCGCCGCGGAGGGGCAACGCCTCGACACGGCCCTGGCCAGACAGGCGGCCGTCGTCGATCGGCACTCGATAGAGGTACGGCTGCAGGGAGTCGGTGAAGTACGCCGCTCGTCGCGTGACGACCACGTCGTTGACGAAGCCCCCTGGCTCGAACCGGTAGGTGCGCACGAGGTCGCCCGATCGCCGGAACACCCACGCCATGCCGGTGTCGCCACCCGCGACCCACACGAACCGACCGCGGACCTCGACGCCCACCGCCACGCGCCCGGCGCCTCCTGGCACGAGCCGTCTCACGTCGCCGGTCTGCACGTCGCCGACCCAGATCGTGCCGTCGGCGAGCGATCCTGTGTAGAACGTCCCGCGGTTGGTGATCGCGAGGCCTTCGGGCTGCGAGCCGTCGGGAAGCGCGATGCGATCCGGCAACTGACCGGCGCTCGCCGATCCGAGGCCCAACGGGACCGAGAGCGCGGCGACCGCGACCACGGCGAGGGCTCGGATCGATCGACGGATGGATGTGGAGCGATGACGCACGGCGAACCCCTCCTTCTGCATGCTTCGGAGATGCTCCGTCTGATTCCCTCGCGACACTACTGCTATCGGGGTCGGCCAGGACGCCACGCTCCTGGCGGTTGCCGCCGCGCTCCTGGCGGTTGCCAAGGACGTCACGGTCCGCGGGTTCGAGGCCCCCGAGGTGTTCGACGGCGCCGAGCCACCGCATCCGCGACCCGACCACGATCCGCTGGGTGAGTCTCGAGGAGCTAGGCTGTCACGCCGCGTCGGCGCAGCACGGCCGCGATCGCGGCGACGTCGTCGGGCACGGTGCCACAGCATCCACCGACCGCCTTCGCGCCTTCGTCATACCACGCCGCCGCTCCGGCTCCGAAGTCGGGTCTGGGTCCTTCGGCGCGCCAGCTTCGCGCGCCGGCGTCCCACGTCGAGCCGAGGTTCGGGTAGGCGACGAGCGGTGTGTCTGGCAGCCGTCGCCGGATCCGCCGGAGCAGCCCGGCCACGAACCCCGGCGGTGTGCAGTTCACGCCGACGCCCAGCACCGCCTCGCTCGAGGCGGCGAGGGTGGCCGCATCGGCGATCGGCGTTCCGTCGCTGATGCGCTCCTCGTCGCGGCAGCTGAACGTCATCCACGCGCGAGCCTCGGGGCGCGCGTCGAGCAGGCGCACGATCGCCTCGGTCTCGACGATCGACGGGATCGTCTCGACGGCGAGCAGATCCGGCTCGGCTCCGAGCAGGACATCGAGCCGTGGCTCGTGGAAGGCGACGAGCTCCTCGGTTGTCATGCCGTAGCGTCCGTCGTATTCGGATCCGTCGGCGAGCACGGCACCGTACGGCCCGACCGACGCGGCGACGAGCGGTGTCCGGCCTTCCTCCGCGAGCCCCTCGGCCGCCTCCCGGGCGAGCTCGACGCTCCGGCGGAGCAGCGCTACCGACCCCCGGTGGTCGATCCCGCGCCGGGCGAACCCTTCGAAAGAAGCCTGGTAGCTGGCACCGATCGCGACGTCGGCTCCCGCCTCGAAGTACGCGCGGTGTGCCCGGCAGATCGTGTCCGGGTCGTCGAGGAGGAGTCGAGCCGACCAGAGCTCGTCGGTCAGATCGGCACCGAGGCGCTCGAGCAGTGAGGCGAGACCGCCGTCGATCACCAGGTCTTGTCGGAACCGATTTGCGACATCCACGCGACCATCATCTCGCCCACGCGCAGGAGTTCCCTCGACTCGAGCTCGCTCCTTCCTACAGCTCGTCGCGGAACCAGGCCACGATCCGCTCGAGACGGTCTCGCCGGCGGTCCGGCCGGCCGACCCCGGCCATCCAGTGGCTCTCCTCGGGATAGCGAACCATCCGCACGGGCAGCCCTCTCGCCTTTCGAAGAGCGAAGACCAACTCGCTGTTCACGGGAGGACAGCGGT
>DASSCU010000013.1 GCA_035697485.1 Actinomycetota bacterium | reverse complement strand
AGCACCGCGCGCACGTGGTCGATCGTGGTGCGGGGATTCACGAAGCACAGCCGCGCGAGCTTCTCGCCCTGCCACGTCGTCGGTTGCACGAACGCGATCTGCGCCTCGAGCAGCCGGCGCCACCACGATTCGTAGTCGGCGTCGTTCCATCCCAGCCGTCGGAACAGCACGACCGACAGCTCCGGATCCATCACGAGCTCGAGCTCCTCGCGAGCCCGGACCTCCTCGGCCGTCTCGAGCGTGAGGGTCAGCACCCGCTCGATCGCCTCGCGGTACGCGTCGGTCCCGTAGGTCGCGAGCGAGAACCACAGGGGAAGGCCGCGGGCGCGCCGCGACAGGTGGTAGGCGTAGTCGGCAGGGTTCCACTCGCTCCATGCGGCGTCGGGCTGGTTCACCGTGTCGAGGTACCCGGCCTCCTGCCGGAAGACCCCGTATGCGGTCGAGGGATCGCGGTACACGAGGGCGCAGGAGTCGTAGGGAGCGAAGAGCCACTTGTGTGGGTCGACGATGAACGAGTCGGCGCGCTCGATACCCCGGTAGTGGTCGCGCACCGACGGCGCCGCGAGACCGGCACCGCCGTAGGCCCCGTCGACGTGGAACCACAGCCCTCGCGCGTCGCACACGTCGGCGACGCCCGCGAGGTCGTCGACGGTTCCGGCGTTCGTCGCGCCCGCGCTCGCGACCACCGCGAAAACGCTCGCCGCTTCGTCCGGGCCGATCGCGTCGAGCCTCGAGGCGAGGGCGGCGCCGGTGAGCCGCCCGCGTTCGTCGCCCGTCACGTCGACGATGCCCACGTCGATCACGCGGGCGGCGGTGGCGACCGACGAGTGGACGCTCTCGGCCACGGCGATCTTCCACCCGGTGGGCGGCCGCCCGCCCAGCCGTTTCGCGGCGTTCGCCCGGGCCGCGACCAACGCCGAGAGGTTGCCCGCAGAGCCGCCGCTCACGAAGACTCCGCCGGCCTCGGCGGGGAACCCGGCGAGGTCGGCGAGCCACCGCAGCGCCTCGTTCTCCGCCCAGATCGCCCCGGCGCCGTCGATCCATCCCGCCGCGATCGTCGACGAGGCGCCGACCACGAGGTCGAAGAGCACCGCGGCCTTCGTGGGCGCTCCCGGCACGAACGCCATCGACGACGGGTGGTCGGTCGAGATCGTGGCGGGGGCGAGCACCTCGCTCCAGACGCGGAGCGCCTCCTCACCACCGAGGCCCTCGGGCGTCACCGTCTCGCCGGCGCGACGGGAGAGCTCCTCGCCGCTCGCGGATCCGTCGAGCGGCTGTGGGCTCGCGATGCGGTTGCGGGCGTAGGCGACGATCGCGCGGGAGAGGGCCTCGGTCTCGTCGGTGTAGCGGTGCATCTCGTCCATGTGACCTCCGCAACGCGAAGGGCCGGCCTCGAGGGCCGGCCCGATCTCGTGCGCTACCGCCTGCGGCTGCTTGCGCGCAGTCTGCCGCGCCTCAGGAGCTGAGCTCCTGGCAGAACTCGCCGAACGCGTCGACGTACTTCTGCACGTCGTCCTCGGTGTGCTGCACCGAGACCGTCCACTGCTCCTCGTCGCCGGGCGTCATGAAGATGCCCCGGTTGACCATCCACGGGTACGAGGCCCAGTAGATGTCGGGGATCGTCTCGAGGAAGTCCCGGTAGTTCGTGAGGGGCTCGGCCCGGTACGAGACGCAGCCCTTGGCCCCGAGGTCGACCGTGTGGGCGGGGATGCCGCTATCGGCGATCGCCCGGTTGCAGCCCTCGGCGAGCATCGTGCCGAGCTTGCCGAGGTGGTCGTACGCGTCGCGGGTCAGCACCTGCGTGAGCGCCGCGAGGCCCACGGCCGACGACAACGGGTTGCCGTTGAACGTGCCCTGCTGCGCGGCGCCCTTCGTGACGTGCTCCATGATGTTGGCGTCGCCGCCGAAAGCACCGGTCGTCGCGCCGCCGCCGATCGCCTTGGCCCACGCGGCGAGGTGCGGCACGACGCCGAAGCGCTCCGCGGCGCCGCCGTAGGCGATCGTGCCGCCGCACTTGACCTCGTCGAAGATCAGCACGGCGCCGTGCTTCTCGCACGAGTCCTTCAGGGCCTGCAGGTAGCCGTCGGACGGCACCACGATGCCGATGTTCATCATCACCGGCTCGAGGATCACCGCCGCGATCTCGCCGGGGTTGTCGGTGAAAGCCGCCTCGACCGCAGAGGCGTCATTGAACGGCGCGATGATCGTGGTGTCCCACAGCGCCCGGGGCACGCCCTTGGAGGTCGGCTGCGTGGTGTACCAGGGAGTGCCGCTCTGGTCGACGCTGTGACGCAGGTCGAGCACGTCGGCCTCGGGGACGACGGAGAACAGCACCGAGTCGTGGTGCCCGTGGTAGGAGCCCTCCATCTTGATGATCTTGTCGCGGCCGGTGGCCGCTCGTGCGACCCGGATCGCGTCCATCGTGGCCTCGGTGCCCGAGTTCACGAAGCGCATCTGGTCGCACTGGAACCGCTCGCAGATCTCCTCGGCGAGCGCGACCGTGGTCTCGGTGGTGACCGCGAAGTGGATCGCGTCCTCGGCGGCCTTCTTGATCGCCTCGACGATCTTCGGATGTGCGTGTCCCACCACGTTCACGCCGAATCCACCGTGGAAGTCGGTGTACGTGGTGCCGTCGACGTCGGTGACCGTGGAACCCTTGCCGTGCGCGAGGTACACGGGGTAGGGGTCGCCCGCCTGGAAGTTCGAGACCACGCCGTTGGGCAGGGACTTCGTCGCTCGCTGGTACAGCCTCTCGGACGCCGTCGTCCGCGTCAGCCACACCTTCGTTTCCGTGTCGGCGATCTCCGCCGCGCGCGCCTTCAGCCGTTCGAGGTCCACGCGTATCACCTCCTGAGTCGGGTCAGGGTACCCGTGGGGCCCCCAGCGGCGCAATGCGAGCTCAGGGGCGGTAGTTCGTGAACTGCAGGGCGACCCCGAAGTCGTGTTCCTTGACGGCCCTGATGGCCGCCTGCAGGTCGTCCTTGCTCTTGCCGAGCACCCGTACCTGCGCGCCCTGGATCTGCGTCTGGATCTTGGGCACCGCCTGACGCACGAACTTCGAGATCTCCTTGGTCTTCTCGTCGTTGATGCCCGTGACGATCGTGATCGTCCGGCGCGCGGTGCCCTTCGCCGCGTCCTCGATCGGCCCTGCTTGCAGGGCCTTCAGCGGGATGTTCCGCTTCACGGCGCGTTCCTGCAGCACCTGCCACGCCGCCTTGAGGCGGTCCTCGGTGGCGGAGTGCAGCTCGATCGTGCCGTCGCCCAGGGTGATCGAGGTGTCGGTGCCCTTGAAGTCGAACCGCTGGGAGATCTCGCGCCCGGTCTGGTCGACCGCGTTGCGCACCTCTTGCAGGTCGACCTCGCTCACGATGTCGAATGAGAACTGGTCTTTGGCCATGCGGCGAGCTTACCCTCGGCCGCTGTGGGGTGGCTGCTCGGTTCGCTATCCTCGGAAGTGCACCACGGGAGGATGCCCGAGCGGCCAAAGGGAGCGGTCTGTAAAATCGCCGGCGATGCCTACGGAGGTTCGAATCCTCCTCCTCCCACCGAACCAACCAACCCACCCAGGGGTGTTCTCATTACTGAGGCCCCTGACATCTCAGAACCAGCGTCAAGACCCGATCTCAGCCGCTGATCACGATCATAGTGAGCGAACGGGGGCGCGATCCGTCAGGTTGGTCGACGAGGTCTCCGAACGCGCGAAGAGCGTCATCAGGCCAGGCTGATGACGCCCTCGATGAAGCGGGGGGACTGTTCAGGCCCGGTCGTTCGGGTGGTGGCCGAGGCCACGCCGCCCGTGGTCACGACTGCGTTGACATTAGGAAATCTGGCTTGGTCCGCGCTCGCGGACGTTCGCCGAGTTGCTGATCGACGCCGAGGAGCACCTTCAGACCCGCGGGCTGCTGATCGGGATGCTCCGCGAGGGTCAGCTCCGCGGGTAGAGCCTCCTCACGGCACTTCTATGACGACCTTCCCCTTGGCGTGACCGAGTTCCAGGTAAGCGATCGCCGCCGGAGTCTCGGCGAAGGGGTAGCGTCGATCGATCTCGGGGCGGAGCTTGCCCGCCTCGATCAGCTCGGTCAGGAACTCGAGGTCGCTGGTTGCCACGTGCGCCTCGACCCTCGCGACATCCTTGCCTCCGCGGAGCGCGACGGCCATCGACTTGGCGACGCTGGTGAACCCGGTCACGGCAACCTTGCCCCCCGGAGCGAGCGCACGCTTCAGATCGGGGGCCGATCGGTTCCCGACGGTGTCCAGGATGAGGTGGAAGCGGTCGTTGCCATCGGCGAAGTCGGTCTTCCTGTAGTCGAGGACGTGGTCGGCCCCCAGCGAGCGGACCAGCTCGACGTTGTCGGTCCTCGTCACGGCCGTCACCTCGGCACCGAACGACTTGGCGATCTGAACCGCGAAGGACCCGACACCTCCGGAACCGCCGTTGA
>DASSCU010000012.1 GCA_035697485.1 Actinomycetota bacterium | reverse complement strand
CTCGGGCTACCTCACGCGTCGTCTCGTCGACGTCTCGCAGGACGTCATCATCCGCGAGGACGACTGCGGCACGACCAAGGGCCTCGACCTGGCGATCGCGACGACGGATGCCACGGGCAACCTCGTCCGCGACCCGAACGTCGAGAACGCGGTCTACGCTCGCAGCCTCGCCGCCGACGCGGTGAACGCCAAGGGCGAGGTCGTCGCCGAGGCCGGCGACGACGTGGGCGACGTGCTCATCGAGAAGCTCATCGGCGCGGGTGTCGAGACCATCAAGGTCCGCTCGGTGCTCACCTGCGAGTCCGCCGTCGGCGTCTGCGCACGCTGCTACGGCCGCTCGCTCGCGACCGGCCAGCTCGTGGACATCGGCGAGGCCGTCGGCATCATCGCGGCCCAGTCGATCGGCGAGCCGGGCACCCAGCTCACGATGCGCACGTTCCACACGGGTGGCGTGGCCGGCGAGGACATCACGCACGGTCTGCCGCGCGTGGTCGAGCTGTTCGAGGCCCGCAAGCCCAAGGGCGAGGCGCAGATCACCGAGATCAGCGGCACCGTCTCGATCGAGGACGACGAGGAGAAGCACCAGCGGCACATCCTCGTGACCGACGAGTCGGGCGACCAGGTGGAGTACCCGGTCTCGTACCGGGCGCGCCTGACCGTGAGCGCCGGCGACGCGGTGGTCGTGGGCCAGCAGCTGACCGAGGGTTCGGTGAACCCGCACGAGAAGCTGCGGGTCGAGGGCGTGCTCGCCCTGCAGAACCACCTGGTCGACGAGGTCCAGCAGGTGTACCGCTCGCAGGGCGTGACGATCCACGACAAGCACATCGAGCTGATCGCGCGCCAGATGCTGCGCAAGGTGCACATCATCGAGCCGGGCGACACCGACTTCCTGCCCGGCGACATGGTCGCCCGTCGCGCGTTCGAGGAGAAGAACGCCGAGGTGGTCGAGGCCGGCGGCGTGCCGGCGTCGGCCCGCCCGGTGCTGCTCGGCATCACGAAGGCGTCGCTCGCGACCGACTCGTGGCTGTCGGCGGCCTCCTTCCAGGAGACGACGCGGGTGCTCACCGACGCGGCCATCTCGGCCAAGTCCGACCCGCTGCTCGGGCTGAAGGAGAACGTGATCATCGGCAAGCTGATCCCGGCCGGCTCGGGCCTGGCGCGCTACCGCAACGTGGCCGTCCAGATCAAGCCCGAGGCGATCCCCGAGTACTGGCTGGCACGTCAGCGCGAGATCGCGGAGGCCGTGGCGAGCGAGACCGGCGAGCCGTCGCTCGTGGGGCTCACGCGCGAGCAGGCCGAGCAGATGCTCGGCGGCGGGCTGACGGCGGTTAAGACCGACGAAGAGTAGGACCGGGGCGGGCCCCGCCTGAGGGCGGAGCCCGCTCGGGAAGCGTCACGCGGGGGCGGGGCCTGTCGGCCCCGCCCCCGCTGCGTGGCCGGTGGCGTCTTGCAGCGGTGGCTCCCGGTCCCGCCGTCTCCCTACCACCGAGGTCCCCCGTTCGGCTGGTACCCCCCGGGCGCCCCCAGGCATAGGTTCACCGAAGGGCCCGCTTTACAGGGGAAGCCGGGGAGGGGTGCACGGTGACGAGACGTCGACTACTCGTGTTCGTCGTGGCATCGACCGTCGTGGCAGGCTCGCTCGCGGCCGTCCCGACTGGGGCAGCACCCAGGACGGGCGGGGCACCCCCGTTCGAAGGCGTCACGACGGTGGCGCTGCAGCACCTCGGGGCCACGGAACCGCTCGCCGAGCTCTCGGGCCTCGCCCCCGCCACCGCACGTACCCAGCGAGAGACGCCCAGCGCAGCGCTCGAGCGCCTGCGTCCGCGCATCGGCGCGGGAGGACAGGTCGAGACCATCGGACCGCCGATCCCGGACCCGCCGTCCGCGCCCGACGAGGCTGCCGTCTCGGAGCAGCGGCCGGACCTGGTTCGGTCCTGGGAGGGGAGCAACTCCTTCGATCAGGGTTGGTCCAATGCCGGGAACGCGTTCTTCCTGGAGCCGCCCGACCAGGGGCTCTGCGTGGGCCCCGACCACGTCGTCGAGACGATCAACAGCATCGTGCAGATCTACACGCCGAACGGGCGCGCGCTGCTGCCGGGAACCTCCGGCATCCCGGGAACCGAGCCGGTGGGGATCTCGCACAACGAGTGGTTCGGCTTCCCGCCGGCGATCGACATCGAGACGGGGGAGTTCGGGCCGTTCACGACCGACCCGAGCTGCTACTACGACCGTCAGTTGAAGCGCTGGTTCCACGTGGAGCTCACGATCCAGCAGGACCCGGTGACCGGCGACTTCACGGGTGAGAACAGCATCGACATCGCGGTCAGCCGCTCCGCGGATCCGACGAGTTCCTGGGATCTCTACCGGCTCCCCGTGCAGAACGACGGCAGCGACGGCACGCCCGATCACGGGTGTGACCAGGGGCCCTGCATCGGGGACTACCCTCACATCGGCGCCGACAAGCACGGCTTCTACATCACGACGAACGAGTACTCGTTCTTCGGCGACGGCTACACGGGGGCGCAGCTGTATGCGTTGCCCAAGGCGGCCCTCGCCGGTCGGAGCGCGTCCGAGGCGGTGCTGTTCGAGAACCTCAGCGTTCCCTCGCTCGACCAACCAGGGTTCACCGTGCGCCCGGCCTGGTCGCGACCTGCATCGTGGGAGACGGGCCGCGGCGGCACGGAGTACTTCGTCAGCTCGACGGCCGGCGACGGCTCCGAGACGGGGAACCTCACCGGTCGGTCCGACGACATGGTCGTCTGGGCCCTCACCAACACGAGGTCGCTGGCGGGCACCCCCGACCTCCATCTCCATCAGGCCGTCGTGACGACGCTCGTGTACCAGTTCCCGCCGCTGTCCCTGCAGCGGGAAGGACCCACCCCGCTCCTGCGCTGCATGAATCTGGGCGTGGACTGCCTGTTCGAAGAGGATCTCGGGCAGCAGCCGGGTCCGTATCCGCTGGAC
This sequence comes from Actinomycetota bacterium, assembly GCA_035697485.1. Lineage (NCBI taxonomy): Bacteria > Bacillati > Actinomycetota > Actinomycetota bacterium. The sequence continues at coordinate 5,005 of DASSCU010000012.1, read as the reverse complement.
TCCGGCGACACCCGGGTCACGAGCTCGTTCCTGGCCGACGGGGTGCTGTGGAGCTCCCTGACCACGGCCCTCACCGGGCGTGGGGGCGCGAGCTACGACAACAGCGATGGTTCGTTCGAGCCGGTCGATCAGCGGGCGGGCGTCGCGTACTTCGCGTTCCGCCCCTGGTGGGACGACCACACGCTGAAGGCTCGCGTGCTGCAGGACGGATACGTCGCGGTGACAGACGCCAACATCATCTACCCGTCACTCGCCGTGAACGAGCACAACGAGGGGTACATCGGCGTGTCGCTCGTCGGACCGAGCTACTTCCCGAGCGCGGCCTACATCCCGCTCGAGCTCGGTGAGGATCCCGATGTCGTGCACATCGCCGCCCGTGGCCGGTCACCCTCCGACGGGTTCTCCGGCACGGTCTTCGGTGGGTTCCGTCCGCGGTGGCAGGACTACGGTTACATGGTGCCGGGCAACGGGGGCGATCTGTGGTTCGGGGTCGAGTACATCGCCTCGAGGTGCCGTTTCTTGCGGTGGCTCGCGGACACCAACTGCGGTGACCGGCGGACCATCTTCACGAACTGGTCCACTCGAGTGACTCGCCTGGACACCTGAGCTCGAGGCGAAGGCGGGGCTCTCCCCCAGCCCCGCCTTCGCCTGAGACGGTCACGGGCGCTTCGCCCGCTCGAGCAGCGCCGCGTGCACCGCCGCGCCGCCGGCCAGGATGTCGCCGCTGAGCCATGCCCGCTCATCGCCGGACCAGTCCGTGACGACGCCGCCGGCTTCCTCGATCAACAACCCGCCGGCGGCGACGTCCCAGGGGGCCAGCGCCAACTCGAAGAAACCGTCGAACACGCCCTCGGCCACCCAGGCGAGGTCGAGCGCCGCCGCTCCCGGGCGGCGCAGGTCCTCGAAGCGACCGAGCGCTGCCTCGAACGTCCGCAGGTAGCGGGGGAGCAGCTCCTTGCGCCGGAACGGGAACCCGGTGCCGACCACGGCGCGCGAGGGTTCCCGTTCGGACACGCGCATCGGCACCGCCTCGCCGCCGTCACGGACCCGCCACGAGCCCTCGCCGCGCCCGGCCATCCAGGTCGTCCCCAGGAACGGCGCGCACACGGCCCCGGCCACCGGCCGTCCTTCCTGCACGAGCGCGACCGAGACCCCGACCGCCCAGAACCCGTGCGCGTAGTTCGTCGTGCCGTCGAGCGGATCGACGACCCAGGCATCGGCGACGTCGACGCCCCCCGATTCCTCGCCGTGGATGCCCACGCCGCCGCCCTCGGCCTCGAGCAGCGACACGATCGCACGCTCGGCGGCCAGATCGATCTCGGTCACGTAGTCGCCCGGCAGCGCCTTGTCCCGCAGGCCGACCCCGCCGGCCTCGCCGACCCTGTCGGCCCCGCCGGCAAGCCCCGCCTCGCGGACGACGTCGGCCCCGCGCGCGGCCGCGCGCATCGCGATCTGCACCTCACGGGACAGCGACCCCATCGGGCGGGTACGCTAGCAGCGCACCAGCCGCACGCATCGCGGGAGGCGAGCCACCTCACACGGGCCCGCCGAGGCACCCCGCGCGCGTTGACGCTCGTGCGTGTGACCTGTAGCTTTGTTCCTCGCGCCCCGGCTCGGCGGGCCACCGGCGCGTTCGACTCCTTCGGAGTGGGATCAGCGGGTTCGAGTGGCGTTCGCGCTGCGTCCGCACCGGTCCCGAACGGCCCGCGGGTTCGGCTCACGCCGGGCTCCGGTGTTTGACAACGACAGAGTGCAGACGAGAGATCTATGCCCACGATCGAGCAACTGGTTCGCAAGGGACGCAAGTCCCCGAAGGCGAAGACGAAGGCCCCCGCGCTGAAGGGGTCTCCGCAGCGGCGTGGCGTCTGCACGCGTGTCATGACCTTCACCCCCAAGAAGCCGAACTCCGCGCTGCGCAAGGTCGCGCGCGTGCGGCTCACGAGCCAGGTCGAGGTCACCGCCTACATCCCGGGCGAGGGCCACAACCTGCAGGAGCACTCGATCGTGCTCGTTCGCGGCGGCCGCGTGAAGGACCTGCCGGGCGTGCGCTACAAGATCGTCCGCGGCACGCTCGACACCGCCGGGGTCAAGGGTCGCAGGCAGGCGCGTTCCCACTACGGCGCGAAGAAGAGCGGGGAGTAGGCATGCCGCGCAAGGGTCCCGCCGTCCGCCGCGAGGTCGCTCCCGACCCCGTGTATCAGAACCCCCTCGTCACGCAGCTGATCAACAAGGTGCTGCTCGACGGGAAGAAGACCGTGGCCGAGCGCGCCGTCTACGAGGCGCTCGAGCAGATCAGCCAGAAGACCGCCAACGACCCGGTGGTCACCCTCAAGCGCGCCGTCGACAACGTGCGGCCGATGCTCGAGGTCAAGTCTCGGCGCGTCGGCGGGGCTTCCTATCAGGTACCCGTCGAGGTCAAGCCGCAGCGCGGCACGACGCTCGCGCTGCGCTGGCTCGTGAACTACAGCCGCGCGCGCCGCGAGAACTCGATGGCCGAGCGGCTCACCGCCGAGATCATGGACGCCGCCAACGGCGCCGGCACCTCGGTGAAGCGCCGCGAAGACATGCACAAGATGGCCGAGGCCAACAAGGCCTTCGCCCACTACCGCTGGTGATCGACGAGCAATCCCGGAGCCGGCCTTCGCGGGCCGGTTCTCGACTGAAGGGGGACCGGTGATGGCGGTCCCCGTGGAGACGATGCAGGTGGCGACGACCGAACAGGCCGTGACGAAGGGCAAGGGACTCCACATCCGGGAGTACCCGCTCGCTCGCACGCGCAACATCGGCATCATGGCGCACATCGACGCGGGCAAGACCACGACGACCGAGCGCATCCTCTACTACACCGGCAAGGCCTACAAGATCGGCGAGGTCCACGAGGGCACCGCCCAGATGGACTGGATGGCCCAGGAGCGCGAGCGCGGCATCACCATCACGAGCGCGGCGACCACCTGCCAGTGGAAGGGCCACTGGATCAACATCATCGACACCCCCGGCCACGTCGACTTCACGGTCGAGGTCGAGCGCAGCCTGCGCGTGCTCGACGGCGCGGTCGCGGTCTTCGACGCCGTCGCCGGCGTCGAGCCGCAGTCCGAGACCGTCTGGCGCCAGGCCGACCGCTACGCGGTGCCGCGCATCTGCTTCGTCAACAAGATGGACCGCACCGGCGCCGACTTCCAGCGGACGATCGACATGATGGTCGACCGGCTCGCCGCGAACCCGCTCGTGCTGCAGCTGCCGTGGGGCACCGAGAGCGACTTCCGGGGGGTGATCGACCTCGTCCAGATGAACGCCCACTACTGGGAGGGCGACATGGGCGAGGAGTGGAAGGACACCGAGATCCCCGAGGAGTACCGGGCCCAGGCCGAGGCCGCCCAACACGAGCTCTTCGAGAAGCTCGCCGAGCACGACGAGCAGCTGATGGAGAAGTTCGTGCACGAGGGCGAGCCGACCGTCGAGGAGATGAACAAGGCGATCCGGGCGATGACCCTCGACGGGTCGGGCGTGCCCGTGCTCTGCGGCTCCGCGTTCAAGAACAAGGGCGTGCAGCTGGTGCTCGACGCGATCGTGGCCTACCTGCCGAGCCCGCTCGAGGTGCCGCCGGTCGAGGGGCACACGCCCTTCAAGGAAGACGACCACATCATGCGCGAGCCCGACGACGCGCAGCCGTTCTCGGCGCTGGCGTTCAAGATCATGAGCGACCCGTACGTCGGTCGCCTCACCTACCTGCGGGTGTACAGCGGCGTGCTACACAGCGGGTCCCACGTCATGAACTCGACGAAGGACCGCAAGGAGCGCATCGGGCGCATCCTGCAGATGCACGCGAACCACCGCGAGGACATGGAGGCCGCGTACACGGGCGACATCGTGGCCGTCGTGGGGCTCAAGCACTCGACGACGGGCGACACGATCTGCGACCCCGACCAGCCGATCGTGCTCGAGAACATCACGTTCCCGACGCCGGTCATCTCGGTCGCGGTCGAGCCGAAGACCAAGGCCGACCAGGACAAGCTCGGCACCGGACTGATGAAGCTCGCCGACGAGGACCCGACGTTCGTCGTGAAGTACGACGACGAGACCGGCCAGACGGTGATCTCAGGCATGGGCGAGCTGCACCTCGACATCATCGTCGACCGCCTCAAGCGCGAGTTCTCGGTCGACGCCAACGTCGGCAAGCCGCAGGTGGCCTACCGGGAGACGGTCCGCAAGGAAGCCCACAAGGTCGAGACGCGCTTCGTGCGCCAGACCGGCGGCAAGGGCCAGTTCGGTCACGTCGTGATCGACCTCGAGCCCACCGGCCCCGGGGGCGGGTACGAGTTCATCAACAAGATCGTGGGCGGCAAGATCCCGCGGGAGTACATCCCGGCCGTCGACCAGGGCATCCAGGAGGCGCTCGACAACGGCATCCTGGCCGGCTACCCGATGGTCGACGTGCGCGCGACGCTGATCGACGGTTCCTACCACGAGGTCGACTCCTCGGAGATGGCCTTCAAGATCGCCGGCTCGATGGCGATCAAGGAAGCCGCCCGCAAGGCCGACCCGGTGATCCTCGAGCCGGTCATGGAGTTCGAGGTCACGACGCCCGAGGAGTTCCTCGGCGACGTGATGGGTGACGTGACCGCCCGCCGCGGACGCATCGAGAACATCGACGAGCGCAGCGGACAGAAGGTCGTGCGCGTCGTGGTGCCGTTGGCCGAGCTGTTCGGCTACGCGACCGAGCTCCGCTCGCGCACCCAGGGCCGTGCCGCGCACAGCCCGATGCAGCTGCACGCCTACAACGAGGTGCCGGCGCAGATCGGCAAGGAGATCGTCGCCCGGGTCATGGGCGAGTAACGGACGCGAAGGAACAGGGGAGAAGCCAGAGATGTCGAAGCAGAAGTTCGAGCGGACCAAGCCCCACGTGAACATCGGCACGATGGGCCACATCGACCACGGCAAGACGACCTTGACCGCGGCGATCACCAAGCGCCAGGCCGAGAAGGGCATGGCGGAGTTCACCCCGTTC
>DASSCU010000011.1 GCA_035697485.1 Actinomycetota bacterium | reverse complement strand
TGAACGATGTCCAACCACGCATGTCGCCGATGAGGAATGCGTGGACGTCGGCGTCTTCGCTGGCGCCCGTTCCCGGCTGAGGTGCACCGCGCGGCTCGCCCACCGACTTCGAGCCGCCATCCGGCGGAACACTCACGGGCCGAGTATCGACCCTTTCGCGGTCGTCGGCACGCGCCCCGGGAAGGGGTCAGCTGCGGGAGCTCTTCTGTCTGTGCTCCCCATACGCGGCCCCCGGCTACTCGCGAGACCCAACCTAGGATCGCTGGCCCATCGAAGCGACTGCTGCTCGCGAACCGGCAAGGCCACGAGAATGACTACCAACCAGAGACTCTGCTTGGTGGGCGCTGAGGGTCTCGAACCCCCGACCTTCGCCTTGTAAGGGCGAGGAGAAACTGCAGGTCAGGGTGTTGTGCTGCGGAAACGCTCTACCTCTGAGTACCGCTGAGTACCTTGGAGTGCCTTCAGCTTGTTATGCAGGTGTTATGCAGACTCGCATCTCTGATCGTCTCCAGGTCACTGTGGACGTGGTCCTTCCAAATCATCCCGTTGGCTAGATCCAGGGCTCCGACCGACCGCTCGGATACAGCCACCAGCTTGCACTCCCTCTCGGGCCGGTCTCGCATAGGACATCAGCGCGCCTGAGCCGGCGCTACGAAATGTGGGAGCCCAATCTAGGGCTGCCATTCACAAGCGCGGGAACGTGATGATCGTGAACAGCCCGTAGAGCATCAATCCGCCAGCCAGCACGAGGACGCCAACTCGGACACGTAAGATCCTGAAGCGCTGCGACAGAGCGAGCAGGAATAGGACGGTCGCCAGCACCACGGTCGTACGGATGTAGTCGTCGGCGCGGCCCCGCGCGGCAGTACCCTCGTCGAAGACGTGCAATGCAAGTTCGTTCAACTCCGAGCCTCTCTGGATCTGGGCATTGACGTACTCGGGCATGAAGCTCGGCCCGGGCACCGCGTCCGGGTTCGAGAACGGATCGGTGGCGAGCCAGGCATCGAACGCGAGCTTGAACTCGGCACTGAAACGACGTTCGTACAACGCCGCCAACTTCGTGCGTCCCTCACTCCGCGCTTCGATCCAGGTGTTGAACGTGGTTACGTCCAGCAGACGCTGCTGCCCGCCAAGGGTGAGTAGCTGATCGGCACGGATCCTGATGGCCGCGTCCTCGCCATACAGCTCAGCCTGACGCCCGTCCCATCTGGCCGCTTGGTAGCCGCTCCACGCGGTCGCGATCGCGACGACCGCGAGCACGATCGCCTCCAGGATCTCGACGAACCCCTCGCGGCGGGATCTCGTGGGCTGGGCCGGCGCGTCGCCGGCCTCGGCTAACGCTCCCGCGATCTCGACATTGAGGTCTTCCGGCATCGGAACCTGGCGTCAGTCTGTCTGCCAGTGTACGAGTGGATCGCGCCACGACGAGATGGACCCTCTTGGGTACGAGTACGACTGGTCGCCGGTCATCCTCGGCCAAGCCGATTCGGTACCGCCAGCACTACCCGCCCCATATCTGCCAGTGCCATCGTGCACTGATTCGTTCACGTAAGGAGGCGAATCGGCGCTCTTGTTCGGCCAGCTCACTGAGTGCTTGCTCCCAGCCATGGGCTCCCGCAAGGTGTCGTGCGATCTCGAACGACTCTTCGATCATCTGGCGGACGAAGTAGGCCCGGATCAGTTCGTTCCCTGTTGGATCGAACGTCTCGACGACCCCGTCGGTCCAGCTCGCAATCATGGGAGCGAAGGACAAGGCGGGGTGCCTACCGAAGTTGGATGTCATCCTGAAGATGTCGTACCCGGATGGGTGAAAGTTGTTGAAGAGTCGTTCCTGAGGGGGCAGTTGCCCAAGGTTCGCAAAACCCATCGACTCGGCCAGTGCTAGGAGCTTGGCCGTCGTGGCTCCAAGCTTGATCTGTTGCTGGTGATCGGCCACCTTCTTCGTTGGGTCGGTCTCATGATCAGCGATGGACGCGAGCAACTTCGTCTGTTGGGCCATCTCCGCATGGAGCGCCTCGAAGGCTCTTCTCTGGCGTCTCGTGTCGTCTTCGGGCTGCATCAGCCAGGCCATCATGACCTGCGTCTCCGCGAGGAATCTCGTCGCCGCTATGCCGATCGCAGCCAGCCGATCGCTCATCGCTCTTGAGCCCGCCTCCAGGGCGTCTACGCAGGGCTGGGCAAGTACCCGGAGTTGATTCTCGACCCTCAGTGGGAGTGCCTCGTCCCAGCCCGAGAGATCCGGACCCATGATGTTCTTGGCAAGGAAGCCGTCGAGCCACGCCGCGACATCGACGGCAACGTCCACGGCATCGGCGAGGTTGGCTTGGTCGCTCATCTACTCATCCTCCACGACCAGGCGCAGGGCGTCTCGGCCTCAGCATCGCGGGGCGTTCGGCAATCTACGTGATGCTCATGACGTCGGCCTCGGAGGCGCGGCTAGAATGTCCCGCGAGCGCGGAGGGTATATGAGCCAGCCTGCGGACGACTCGGTCCTCGATCGGGCCCGTGAGGCCATGGATCGGAAGGCCTGGGACGAGGCATACGGGCTCCTCTCGGAGGCCGATCACAGCCGCAGGCTCGACCAGGATGCACTCGCGACGCTCGCGGATACCGCGTACTTGGCGGGCCATCCGGAGGAGGCCATCGACGCCTGGGAGCGCGTTCACGCGGCGGCCGTGCGTGCTGGCGAAGACGAGCGGGGGGCCGGCGCGGCGGAGCAGGTGGCCGCCCTGCTCCTGTACACAGGACTCCTCGCACCTGCGCGAGGATGGATCCAGCGAGCTGAGAGTCTACTGGTCGATCATCCAGACTCTCCGGTCCACGGTCAGCTCGCGGTGATCCACGCCTGGACGGCCGTTTTGGCCGGCGACCTCGATCAAGGCCTGCTGCAAGCGCGCCGGGCCATCGACGTCGGGACGAGGCTGGGCGTTCCCGCCATCCGAATCAAGGGGAGGAACGCCGAGGCTCGCATCCTCATCTTCCTAGGGCACCTCCAGGAGGGACTTGCCGTCCTGGACGAGACCGCCGTGGCAGCGCTGTCCGGGGAACTGGATCCCGTGAGCACTGCACTGCTGTACTGCAGCACGGTGTGCGCGTTCCAGGGGCTGGCCGAGTACGACCGAGCCGAGGAATGGACCAGCGCCATGGACCGCTGGTGCCGTCGGCACGAGACCGGCGGCTTCCACGGGCTGTGCCGCGTCCACCGTGCGGAGATCCTCCGGCTCCGCGGGGATTGGGACGACGCCGAGGTCGAGGCTCGGGAGGCGTCCAAGGAGCTCCGCAGGTACTCACGGACCGACGTGGGCTGGGCGTCGGCGGAGCTCGGACAGATCCGCCTGCGGTTGGGGCACCTGGCGGGTGCCGAGGAGGCCTTCCTGGAGGCGCATGAGCAGGGATGGGACCCAAATCCCGGTCTGGCCCTCCTCCGGCTGGCCCAAGGGGATGTAGCGGCGGCCGCGGGGTCGATCCGAGACTCGCTGGAGAATCCGCTTCCGATCGCCTCGCTCGAGGCCCCGCCCAACACCGCCCTCCGTCGTGCGCCCCTGTTGGCGGCTGAGGTCCAGATCGCCGTCGCCGCAGGCGACCTGCGGAACGCTCGCGAGGCCGCTGAGGACCTTGACCGGATCGCCGATTCGTTCGGCACCAAGGCACTCAGGGCGAGCGCGGTCACCTCGATGGGGTTCCTCCTCCTTGCGGAAGGTGATTCTGTGGAAGCCGGTCGGCGGTTCCACGAGGGGATGCGCCTGTGGACTGAGGTGGGCGCCCCCTACGAATGCGCCCAGGCTCGGATGGGGCTCGGCGATGCCTTCCGTGCGCACGGGAACGAGCGGCAGGCGGTGCTCGAGTTCCACGCGGCCCACTCGACGTTTGAGCGGCTTGGCGCGAAAACCGACATCCGCCGCGCGGCGGAGGCCGCCGGGGACACCAAGCCGTCCGCGGGGCCGCGGATCGAGAGAGTGTTCATGTTCACCGACATCGTCCAGTCCACGAACCTGGCGGAGTTCATCGGAGACGAGGCTTGGGGGCATCTGGTCCGGTGGCACAACGACCTGCTCGCCTCGGTGGTTGCCCGCCACGGAGGTGAGGTCGTGCGGACGACAGGCGATGGGTTCTTCGTCACCTTCGACGACCCTGAGTCCGCGATCGCATGCGCGGTGGACATCCAACGGGCGCTTGCGGAGCATCGCAGTGAGCAAGGCTTCTCGCCGACAGTGCGGATCGGACTCCATCAAACCGAAGCCACCAAGGAAGGTCTCGACTGGAGCGGGAAAGGCGTCCACGCGGCTGCCCGGATCGGGGCGCTCGCGGAGGGCGAGGAGATCCTGGTTAGCTCGGCGACCGCCCAGGCCGCGGGGGATTCATTCGCCGTCTCGGATTCCCGGACCGTGAGCCTGAAGGGCATCTTCGAGCCATGCGAAGTCGTTGCCGTCCACTGGCGCTGATGCGACGCCGCGACGCAACCTTGGGCGCGTTGCTCCGGACACGGCTCGCAACGCAAGCTCGCCCCGTAACGAGCGCGCGATGGGTCATCGGCTGTCTGCGTGAGGTCGGCCTCGACGGTGCTCGCGACGCGGTGCGCAGCCACGGGGACGCCGGCGCCGACAGCTTCCTGTTCGTCGTCGATGACGAAACGCGACCCCGCGACGATCCACGATCTCGCCGAGGCGATCGGATAGGTCGAACCGTCGCGACCAATCCGGGTCCCAGCGGGGATCGACACGCGAGACACTCCACCCGGCGATCGGTCCCGTCGGGTGCGGCGACGCCCAGCCAGATGGGCAACTACACCATCAGAACAGGGCTTACTGATGGTGGGCGCTGAGGGAGTCGAACCCCCGACCTTCGCCTTGTCAGGGCGAGGCGAACCCGCAGGTCAGGGCGTTGAGCAGCGGGGCGGTGTGTCGTCGAGTACCGCTGAGTACCTTGGAGTGCCTTCGGGTTGTTATGCAAGGTGTTATGCGCCTCGACCCGAGCTCATACGGCATCTTCCAGGCTCGCGGCGAAGGTCAGCGGCCGTGTCTTCAAGTAGAGCGGAACCCCTCGCGACGTATAGCTTCGCCATCTGGGACAAGCGTGATTGCCCTCAGTCGAGGATCATGCCTGCGGAACGAGCGGGTTCCAGGGTCCAAGGAGCACCCCGAACGGGAGCGCATTGCGTCCGAGGCTCTGGACGTCGTCCCCGTCCGGCGCCATCGTGTACAGTGTCCCGTCGCTCTGGAACCCTCCCTCGGGAGTAGAGCGCTGGAAGGCGATGCGCGAGCCGTCCGGCGACCAGTACGGAGCTCTCGGATCTCTCAAGTCCGACCCCCTGGCGACGACGGTGAGTGCCGACCCGTCGGAGTTGACGACGTAGATGCCTGCTCCCTCGTGGCCCGACCCCTCGAAGGCCAACCGCGTCCCATCGGGCGACCACTGGAGACTGTCCGCCCAGACGAGGTCGTTTCCCTCCTCCCACGCGATGATCCGGTGCCTGTCGGTCCCATCGGCGTTCATCACCCAGAGGCTGTTGCCCCAGTCCCCCATGCCTTCGATGTACGCGATCCGTGAGCCGTCGGGGGAAAGCGTTGGGAAGTACACCGCGAACCGGAACACGTCGGTTGGATACGCTTCCCTGGCGATGCGCCGACGGGCGGCCGCGTAGAGGAGCTGAGGCGTTCCGCCCTTCGCATCCACCGTGTAGATGCCTGACTTCCAGTCCTTCCCACCGACCGTGACACCGTAGACCACCTTCGATCCCTCGGGGGTGAACGAGCCCCCCGTGATCGTGTCTGCGTGGGCGACCTGCGTCTCGCTCCCATCGGAGTTCAGCACGACCAAGGAGTGTTGGCCACCGAAGTAGGGCGCACCTCGGTTGATGAGCAACTTCGAGCCGTCGCTCGACCAGGCGACGGGGAGCCCTGCGCCACGGCTGAGCAGCACCGGGTGTTCATCGGGGTTCGCCGGATCGACCGCCCAGATCCCTTTGGCTTCGTAGCTGGCTACGTCGCCGTACGTGATCCAGCCTCGAACGTCGGCGAAGATCCCGAGTCGGGTCGGCGTGGGATCATCGGCCGGCACCGGAGGCGCCGATCGGATCGCGCTCAGACCCAGCCATCCCATCACCAGGACGATCGCGAGACCGAGCACCCCGGCCCTGATCCGCTGGTCGCGGCGCTTGCGATCCCGGCGACGCGCCAGTTGGTCGAACGGGATCCTCGGCGGCGACAACCGCTCGAGCTCGCGCTCCAACGTGCCGCGGTAGTCACTCATCGGCGAGCTCCTTGGACTCCCTCAACGCCGCCCGGGCCGTCGAGCTCAAAGACCGAACCGTCGAACCCCGGACGCCGAGCATCCGTCCCGCCTCCTCGGCCGGGTAGCCGAGCAGATCGGTGAGCACGAGCGCGGCCCGCTGCTTGCGGGTGAGGTTCGCGAGGGCGTTCGAGACCGAGATGCGGTCTTCGGCCAGACCGAACGCGTCGATCGGTGGGTTGGCGCCGGCCGCCTTGCGGAGCCCCAGCTTGGCCCGTCGATAGCGGTTGCGGAATATGTTCATCGCCGCGTTGTGCAGGTAGCCGGTAGGGCTTTCCATCGATCCGATGTCGGGCCAGCGTTCCCAGACGCGCAGGAACGCGTCCTGCACGATGTCCTCGGCCTCCTGGAGGCTGCCGGTCACCATCCAGAGCAGGCGCAGCAGGCGCTCCTGCTCGAGCTCGAAGAAGTCCTCGAAGGCGTGCTCGACGGCGATGACCTCGCCCACGCCTTTCCCCTCCCACGTCGCTTCCGCGTGTTCCATGCAGAGCCTCCACCCTATGAACACCTGGAGGCGCCGATTCGTCCAGGCTCCTTGCGCGGGATCCGGTGCGCACCTCCGGAGCCATGGCAGTTTCGAGCGGGGCCGACGCTGAGGAGATGTGACCCGATATCGGACCTAGTCGAGGAGGCTGACGATCAGCACGAGCGTGGGGATCGACAGGGCCGTACCGACGATGAGCGTCGAGGCCGATTCCGCCTCGTAGCTTCGGTAGCGAACCGCGAACATCGGGGCCACCACCGACGCTGGCATCGCCGTCAGGATCACGGATTCGCTCCGGGCCACGCCGGTGATACCGAACAGCAGCGCCAGCCCTGCCATCAGCGCGGGCTGCGCGAGGTTCTTCAAGAGGGCGAGCATCACCGGCTGCGTGCCGATGTGGAGCCGGTACCGCGACAGGATCAGGCCGGCTGCGAACAAGGCGACGGCCGACGTGCTTTCCCCGATGAGGTCCAAGCTGTTGTCGAAGGGGCTGGGCACGTGCACGCCGATCGCGACCAACGCGAGTGCCACGAGCGGTGACCACACGAGGGTCTTCGAGATTGTCTTGCGAAGGACCTCGCCCAGGATCGCGCCGACACTTCGCGCTTCGTCCGCTGGGCGTGTCCCCCACTCAAGCAGCACGATCGACAGCGGCAGCACCGTGACGTTGGTCGCGATCGCGTACAACGCGATCGCGTTCGAGCTGCTCGCCTTGCTGAACAACCCGTCGAGGATCGGAGTCCCCATGAACGCCGCGGTGGGGACGGCGATCAGCAATCCAATGATCGAGGCGGCGGCCAGCCCCTGTCTGAGCAAGGTCTTCCCGAGCGCCACGCCGAGAACAAGGAACACGAGCTGGACCAGGACCACGGCGAGGAAGAGGATCGCGTCCTCAGCGAGGACGGACCGAGGCGTCGCGAGCACGCTGGCGAAGATCATCGCGGGCAACGCGAAGCCCAGAACAAACTCGTTGAAACCCTCGATCTGATGGTCGTCGAAGACCTTCCGCTTCCCACCGAAATAGCCCAAGCCGATGACGACGAACACCGGCGCCAGTACGGAGAGGATGTCGAGGACGTTCACGCAGGAACGCTACCCCGACATCCCCTTCACGCGCTCAGGTCGCGCTGATCTGCTTGACGGACACTAGGGATGGTTACGTCTTCTCACTCCGCTTTCGAAATGGCCGGTTACAGCCATTCCTGCCCCACCAGGTGCTCCGTCGCTCCGATGCTGCCAGGTGGACGAATGATAGGGCGCTGTAGACAGTGGTGAGGGGCGGGTCACCAGCCTTCTTCTTGACCGCACGTGTGTCGGGTTCCGGTCACGACCAGCGGCTCCGATGGTGGGCGCTGAGGGACTCGAACCCCCGACCTTCGCCTTGTAAGGGCGACGCTCTGCCAGCTGAGCTAAGCGCCCGCGTGCCTCACGCGAGTTCAGTGTGGCCGCACGCTCGGCACACGACGCCGCCGAGCTGCGCCGACAGGCGCGTCCCCCCGCAGGATCGGCACCGGTCCAGACCCTCGGCCCAGTCCGGACGCTCGACCTGACACGCCGGGCAGATCAACACCTGCCGCCCGTCCGAGACCGCCCGCACCCACGGCGTCTCCCGCTTGTCGGGATCGTAGGTGGGTCGGCCGCACAGGGAACACCCCGGTCGGTCGCCCGTGGCGAGGGCACCGTCCTTCGGCCTCACGGCTCGCAAGGATACCGATGTCCGTCCTCGATGGTCTCCGAACGGGGTAGCCTTCGGCGATGGTCGAGGGGCTCGGATCGCTGCTCGCCGCCATGGTCGTGGTGGCCGCAGCCCCGATCCTGGTCGCGTTCCTGCCGGGACGCGTGCCGCAGGTCGTGCTGCTGATCGCCGGCGGCATCGTGATCGGGCCCGAGGTGCTCGACCTCGCGGAGCCCGACGACATCACGTTGTTCGCCAACCTAGGTCTCGGATTCCTCTTCCTGCTGGCGGGATACGAGCTCGACCCGAGCCTGCTGCGGGAGCGAGCCGGCACGCTCGCGATCGTGGCGTGGGTGATCTCCATCGTGCTCGCGATCGGGGTCGTGGGGGCCCTCGAAGCCGTGGGGCTCGTGAAGGCGTTCCTCCCGGTGGCGATCGGACTCACGACGACGGCGCTCGGCACGTTGCTCCCCATCCTCCGCGACCACCGCATGCTCGAGGGGCGATTCGGTCGCTACGTCTTCGCGGCGGGAGCGATCGGCGAGATGGGTCCCGTCCTCTGCATCGCCCTACTGCTCGGGCACTACAACTCGATCATCGAGGTGATCGGGGTCGCCGCCGTGGCCGGCGTGGCGTTCGCGCTCTCGGTGATCCCACGGTTCACGCAAGGCACCCGGTTCGGCCGCGTCCTGGAGCAAGGGCAGCACGAGACCTCGCAGACGACCTTGCGTCTCACCGTGCTCCTGCTCGTCGCGCTGTTGTTCCTGTCTGCCGAGTTCGGCCTCGACATCGTGCTCGGCGCGTTCTTCGCGGGCATGGTGCTGCGGCGATGGGCCCCGGGCGACGTCGAGTCGCTCGAGAAGAAGCTCGACGCCGTCGGGTACGGGTTCTTCATCCCGGTGTTCTTCGTGTCGTCGGGCATGGGGCTCGACGTGATCTCGATCGTCGAGGCGCCCGGGCGCATGCTCGGGTTCTTCCTGCTGCTGCTCGTCGTGCGCGGCGTGCCGGCGTTGTTCGTCTACCGCAAGGATCTGCCGGGCCCGCGTCGCGTTCAGATGATGCTGCTCACCGCGACCGCGCTCCCGCTGCTGGTCGCCCTCACGGAGATCGGCCTGCAGAACGGGTCGATGCTGCCCGAGAACGCCGCCGCGCTCGTGGGCGCCGGCGTGCTCTCGGTCGCGATCTTCCCGCTGCTCGCGGTCCGGCTGCAGCCCCGAGCGCTCGAGGCCGAACGAGAGACGTCGGCGCCGGAGGCTTGACGATGTCGGACGGAACCGGCCGATGCAGCTGAACCCGACCGAGCGGGACCGGCTGCTCGTGTTCACCACGGCACAGCTCGCGCGCGAGACGCTGTCACGAGGTCTGCCCCTGAACGCGCCGGAGGCGATCGCGCTCGTGTGCGACGAGATGCACCTCGCGGCCCGCGGCGGTGCATCCTACGGACAAGTCGTTGACGCCGGCCGGACCGTGGCCGAGCGCACGCCGGTCCTGGACGGGGTCGCGGCGATCGCATCCGAGGTCCGCGTCGAGGTGCTCCTCGAGGAGGGCTCGCGGCTGATCGTGCTGCGGGAACCGTTCGGCCCCGTGCCGGCAGACGGGCCCGGCGCCGTGCGGTTCGCACCCGGCGACGTACCGCTCGTGCCCGACCGGGAGCGACGTCGCCTCACGGTCCGCAACACCTCGCGCCGGCCCGTGCGGGTCTCGTCGCACTACCCCTTCTGGCAGGTGAACCCCTCCCTCGCGTTCGACCGCGAGGCCGCGCGCGGCTTCCGGCTCGACCTGCCCGCTGGCGACTCGCTGCGCTGGGCACCCGGCGAGGAACGGGAGGTCGAGCTCGTGGCCTACGGCGGCGCAGGCGCGCCAGGGGGAGACGACTGATGCCCAGCTCGATCTCGCGCGAAGAGCACGCGTTGCGCCACGGCCCGACCACCGGCGATCGGGTCCGGCTCGGCGACACCGACCTATGGGTCCGCATCGAGGACGACCTCACCGAGCCGGCCGACCAGGCACTCTGGGGGTATGCGAAGACCCTGCGCTCGCGCATGACCCAGCAGGACGGCGCGACGAGCGCGTCCGAGCTCGACGCGGTGATCGGCAGCGCGATCGTCGTCGATCCGCTGCTCGGCATCGTGAAGGCGGACCTCGGTGTCAAGGACGGGCGCATCGCCGGCATCGGCCGCGCCGGCAACCCCGACATCACCGACGGCGTCGACCTCACGGTGGGGCCGGGCACGTGGCCGATCCCGTGCCACGGGCTGATCGCGACCCCCGGGGGCATCGACAGCCACGTGCACCTACTGAGTCCTCGGCTGGTCCCGGTCGCGCTCAGCGCCGGCGTCACGACCCTGATCACGGCAGGGTTCGAGGAACCGGCGTGGCGCATGCACCGCACGCTCGAGGCGTTCGAGTTCCTGCCCGTGAACGTCGGGCTGCAGGCGAGCGCGCGGGCCGACCGCAGAGCGCCGCTCGACCGATCGATCGAGGCGGGGTCGGTGGGCCTGAAGATCCACGAGGACTGGGGCGCGTATCCCGAGATCGTCGACGCGACCCTCGCGGCCGCCGAGGCGCACGACGTCGCGGTCTGCCTGCACACCGACGGGCTGAACGAGTCAACCGAGCTCGAGGGCACGATCGACGCGATCGGCGGCCGCACGATCCACGCTTACCACGTGGAGGGGGCCGGGGGCGGCCATGTGCCCGACGTGCTCGGGCTCGTCCGCGTGCCGAACGTGCTCTGTTCTTCGACCACCCCCGGCCTGCCATGGGGGCGGGCCGCCGACCTCGAGCACACCGACATGATCTTGATCGTCCATGAGGGGAACCCCTCGCTCGCCGACGACGTGGCCGCGGCAAAGGAACGGATCCGCGCGACCACGATGGCCGCCGAAGGCCCGCTGCACGAGCTGGGTGCGATCTCGATCGTGAACTCGGACTCGCAGGGCATGGGACGCATCGGCGAGACGATCCGCCGCACCTGGCAACTCGCCCACGCGATGAAGGCATGGCGTGCCACGGGGGCGGGAGGCGGATGGCCTGAGGCACCTCATGCCCGCCGCCTGCGGCCCCGGCCGACCGAGTCGGCGGTCGACGATGGGATCGGCCGCGACGACAACGAGCGCGTGCTCGCCTACCTCGCCAAGTACACGGCAGAGCCCGCGATCGTGCACGGTATCGTCGGCGAGGTGGGCTCTCTCTCCCCCGGGCGCCTGGCCGACATCGTGCTGTGGGAACCTGCGATGTTCGGCGTGCGCCCATCGATGGTGATCAAGGGCGGCGTGGTGGCGTGGAGCGCGATGGGTGAGGGAAACGCCAGCGTGCACGGCGCAGAGCCGACCCGCTACGGCCCCGACTGGGGGGGCACGGGCGAGGCCGCGGCGAGGCTGTCGACGACCTTCGTCGCACGCGCGGCGGTCGACGCCGGCGTCGCGGCCACGCTGGGCACGCGCCGCCGGATCGTGGCCGTCGGCGGCACCCGTGGCCTCACCCGTGGCGATCTCGTGGCCAACACCGCGGTGCCCGAGGTCGTCGTCTCCCCCGACGACGGACAGGTCACCCTCGGCGCACGGGTGCTCTCGTGCGAGCCGGTCGACGAGGTGCCGCTCTCCCGCCCCTACCTCTTGGCGTGAACGCGGAAGAGGCGGCGGCCGACGGCCGCCGCCCCGTTCCGGTCGAGCATCCGAAGGTCAGGCCGCCTTCTCGCCGACCTCCAGCGGGATGACGATCAAGCCGTACCCGGCCGTCCCGTTGCCCCAGGCGTACACCTGGTAACGGAAGCCGGCCTCGAGTGACAGGTCGGCAGGGCCGATCACCGGGTCGCTCTGGCGCGCGAGCGAGACGAACACCTCGTAGTCGCCCTCGGGCACGTCCCAGCCGCGCATCGAGCCCCAGTCGAACTGGCGCCCACGGTTGAGCGGAGAGCCGTTGGCCCACACGTTCACCGCCGGCGCGTCGGCCATGTGACGGACCACGACGCGGGCCTCCCCGGCGTCGGTCTTCCGGGTGTTGTTGCGCCACAGCGCCAGGTTCGGGTCGCCGTGGTCGTCGAGGTTCGCGACCACCGTGTAGTTGCGACCGCCGGCCAGGTCGGCCATCGCCGACAGCACGGCGGCGCTGCACGGCTCGCCGGCCGGGGTGACCTTGAGGCGGTACTCGCCCTCGGGCAGCCTCACGCCCGACACGACGTCGCCCGGCTCGAAGTCGGTGATCGCCTTCGCGCCGTTGACGCACACGTCGACCGTGAGCCCGGGGATGCCGTGCACGACGTTCAGCGTGAACTTCGACGAGCCCGTAGCCTGGGCCGGGGCGGCGCCGAACAGGGCCATCGTCGTCGCGAGCGCGACGGCGAGACCGATGATGCGCTTCGTCATCTTCTCCCTCCCTTCCACGCGGAGTGGACCCGATCGGGGCCTGCCTCAGCTCCGCGCAGCTTCTGAAGGGATGCGTACCCACGACGAGATCGGATGAACATGCCGGGCGGCGTGCATAGGTTCGGTCGCGCACCCGTGACGGCGTCAGGAGGGCTCGAAGACGATCCGGCCCGAGGCCAGCGTCAGCTCGACCGTCGTCTCGCCGACCGCGCCGAGCGATCGATCGAACGGATCGCGGTCGAGCACCGCGAGATCGGCGCGCATGCCGGGCGCGATCACACCCGCCTCGTCGTCGTGGTTCACGTAGGCGGAGCCTCGCGCGAAGGCGGCCATCGCCGTGGCGAGGTCGAGGCGTTGCCACGCGTCGAGCGGCTCGGCCTCGGGCTGCCCGGGAGGCTGCCGCGTCACCGCGACCTCGAGCTCGAGCCATGGGTTCGGCGTGGTCACGGGCCAGTCGCTGCCGATGCACATCACGGCGCCGGTCGCGTGGATCGACCGGAACGGGTAGAGGTGGGACGCTCGCTCACCCACCCGCGGCGTCGTGATCTCGACGATCGTCGGATCGGGCTGCGCCCAGAACGGCTGCAGGTTCGCGACGACCCCGAGACGGCGCAGGCGCGGCAGATCGGCGGGGTCGGGCAGTTGGATGTGCGCGATGTGATGGCGGGCGTCGTTCCATCCGTCGGCCTTGCGGGCGGCCTCGATCGCGTCGAGCCCCTCGCGGAAGGCCCGGTCGCCGAGGGCGTGCTGGTGCACCTGGAAGCCGAGGGCGTCGAGAGCGACGACCGCCTCGTTCAGCGCCTCGGCCTCGACGAACTGGATGCCGCGATCGTGCCGCCGGCCGAAGTCGCCCTCGTACGGCTCGAGCATCGAGCCGGTGCAGCTCTCCGGGCAGCCGTCGAGCATGATCTTGATCGTGTTCGCCTGGAGCCGACCTCCGCTCGCCCACTCCCGCTGCTCGACGAGCCGATCGACCTGCTCCATGCCGGCGTGGCGATCCCACCACATCGAGGCGACGACGCGGGCCGTGAGCGCGCCCTCGTCGTCGAGCTCGCGGTAGGCACGCAGCAGGTCGGGCTCGACCCAGGCGTCCTGCCACCCCGTGATGCCCAGCGCATGCAGCTCCTGCTGCGCCCGGAGGAGGTACGCCTGCCACTGGGCCACGCTCGGCTGTGCGGCGACCGTGCGCATGACGTCGTAGGCGGCGCCCTCCTGCAGGGTGCCCGCCGGCGACCCGTCGGCGTCGCGCACGAGGTAGCCATCCCACGGGTCGGGTGTCGACGCGGTCATCCCGGCGAGCTCGAGCGCCTTGGAGTTCACCCAGCCGGCATGGACGTCGGTGTTCAACAGGAACACCGGCCGGTCGGGCACGACCGCGTCGAGATCCTCCTTGCGTGGACCGTCGGTCGCGGTGAAGACGGTGTTGTACCAACCGCCCCCCACGATCCACTCGAGGTCGGGGTTCGCGTCGGCCACGTGCTTGATGCGCGCGAGGTAGTCGTCCTTCGTGGACAGGTCGTCGAGGTTCACGTTGAGCAGGTTCCTGCCTGCGACCGACGGGTGGACGTGCGCATCCTGGAAGCCCGGGACGACCACGCGGCCCGGCAAGGCGAGCACCTCGGTCGACGGCCCTCGGAGCGCCCGCACGTCGTCGTCGGTGCCCACGGCCACGATGCGGTCACCGCGGATCGCGACGGCCTTGGCTCGGCGCCGCGCGGCGTCGCCGCACCACACGTCGGTGTCGGCGACGATCAGGTCGGCGCGCTCTGCATCCGGCACGGCGCGGACCCTAGCATGGAGACGACGACGGGAGGTTGCCATGGAGAGCACGCACGTGCAGCGCGGGCTGGTGGGCACGGTGAGGGGGGACGAGGTCGATATCCGCGACAGCGGCGTCGCGGCCGCCGCCGCCTCGAGGGACCTGTTCCTCACGAACGGGGGCGCCGGAGTGCTCGCCGCCGCCGGCAACCTCACGATCACGAACGGTGGCGGCGGGCCGATGGCGATCGGCGGCAACGTCTCGATCACGAACGGCGGCGCGCAGACGATCTTCGCCGGCGGCGGGGCCACCCTCGGTGAACGCAGTTTCGTCGCGTTCGTGCTCTCGCCGAAGGTCACGGTGGAACCCGGGGCCAAGGTGCTCTGCTCGACCCCGCAGGCGCTGGCGTTCGGCGCGGTCGTGGGCGCCGCGATCCTGACGGCTTCCCGGTTCCTGCGGAGAGCCGGCGACTCGTCCACTCTGGACTAGTCGTCGGAGGTGGCCGGGTAGGTCTCGCTGGGCTGGTCGTCGCCCCCGCCGGTCTCTCCCACGACCGCCACCGGGGTCGGTTGCCGAGACGACGGTGTGGTCGGTGCCCGAGACGGGGTCGGGGCGGGGGGCGCGTACCCGGCCCGGTGCCGACCGCGTGACGGCGCTCCGGCCCGAACCCTCCAGACCGCGACGACGGCCGCGCCGAGGCCGAACATCGAGCCGAGCACCCACGCGACCACGTTGAGGAACGGCACCAGCCCGATCGCCGCGGACACTCCCCACCCGGCCAGCACGGCACCCGCACGGCCGCGGGGCGCCTGCACGATCAGTCGACCGACCGCGTACACCGCGAGCGCGTATCCGACGAGCGCGATCAAGCCGGATCCGAGCAGCACCGACAGGCCGAGCGGCAGCCCGAGGATCGACGCTGCAGCGGCGACCGCCGTCACCGGCAGGGCGATCGCGACCACCGCCCCCCACCCGATCGACGCGAACGGCGCCGTGCGAGCGGCCGTGGCGACCCGATCGAGCCCGCGAGGGGCGAGCGCGAGCACGAGCAGCAAGAGCAGCAGGGTCGAAACCGCGACCGCGACGGCCCCGAGCAGGGCGCCGAGGGCGGCGAGGGTGCCACGCGGGGTGAACGTGACGTCGTCGCGCACGTCGCCGCCCACGAGGGCCCCGGGTTCGAGGCGCACGGTCTGGGCGCCGAGCACGTCGCCGGCGATCGACGCCGTCGACGCGAGCCGGATCGGGCCGTTCATCGCCACCACCGACCCGCCGACCTGTCCCGAGACCGCGACCGGGCCGTCGAGCACGACCACGTCGCCCACGACGACGCCGGCGACGATCGCTCGCCCGTTGAACACCACGACCTCCCCGACCGACTGCCCGCGGGGGACCGTCACGGTGCCGGAGAGCATCACCTGGTCCTCGGTGCGCGCGACGTCGGCCCCCGGACGGGGCGAGGGCGACGCGTCCTGCGCGGGCGACGACGACTGTGCGGCGGCGGCGCCCGCCAGGGCGATGATCGCGACGAAGGCGGCGACGCACGTGGCGGCGCGAAGGGAAGGCCGGACCGACATGGCCCGCATCCTATCGTCGCTCTCGTCCGTGACCGAGGGTGAGGCCGCCCGGATGTCGGCGTTCCGCGCTAGCGTTGCTGCGTGAGCCTGACCCCCTTCTCCCCCGCCGTCCGCGAGTGGTTCGAGGCATCCTTCGACGCGCCCACCCCGGCGCAGTCGAAGGGCTGGAAGGCGATCGCGAAGGGCGACCACACGCTGGTGCTCGCTCCGACGGGCTCGGGCAAGACGCTCGCGGCCTTCCTGTGGGCGATCGACCGTCTCACGACCGAGACCCCGCCGACCGATCCGAAGGGGCGCACGCGGGTCGTCTACATCTCCCCGCTGCGGGCGCTCGCGGTCGACGTGGAGAAGAACCTTCGGGCCCCGCTCGCGGGCATCCGGCACGCGGCCGAGCGGTCCGGCACCGGGCTGGCGCACGACCCCGTCGTCGGGGTGCGCACCGGCGACACGCCCTCCCGGGAGCGGCGACAGCTCCTCGCACACCCCCCCGACATCCTGATCACGACGCCGGAGTCGCTCTACCTGATGCTCACGTCGTCGGCGCGCGAGACCCTGCGAGGGGTCACGACCGTGATCGTCGACGAGATCCACTCGCTCGCCGGCACCAAGCGCGGTGCCCACCTCGCGCTCTCGCTCGAACGGCTCGATGCGCTCACCGCCGAACCTCCCCAGCGCATCGGTCTGTCGGCCACGCAGCGCCCGCTCGAGACGATCGCGGGCTTCCTCGGCGGGCACGAGGACGACGGCGAGCCGCGGCCCGTGTCGATCGTCGATGCCGGACACCGCAAGCCGATGGAGCTCGAGGTCCTCGTGCCGGTCGAGGACATGGGCTCACTCGGCCAACCCATGGATCTTCCCCCGAGCGGTCCCGCGGCGGGGGGCCCTTCTCGCACTTCGATCTGGCCAGCGATCCATCCGCGGTTGCTCGAGCTGATCCGCGCGCACCGGTCGACGATCGTCTTCGTGAACGGGCGCCGACTCGCGGAGCGCCTCGCCGCGCAGCTGAATGAACTCGCCGAGGAGGACCTCGTCCGCACCCACCACGGGTCGATCGCCCGCGAGCAGCGGCTCGAGGTCGAGGACGCCCTGAAGTCGGGGCGGCTTCGGGCGATCGTGGCCACGAGCAGCCTCGAGCTCGGCATCGACATGGGCGCCGTCGATCTCGTGGTGCAGGTGGAGTCGCCCGGGTCGGTGGCGAGCGGGCTGCAGCGCATCGGCCGCGCGGGCCACCAGGTGGGCGAGCCCAGCAAAGGCAAGATCTTCCCGAAGTTCCGGGGCGACCTGCTCGAGGCGAGCGTCGTGGCCGAGCGCATGCTCGCCGGGGCGATCGAGGAGACACGCGTGCCGCGCGATCCGCTCGACGTGCTCGCGCAGCAGCTCGTCGCGATGTGCGCGGTCGACGAGTGGCACGTCGACGACCTCTACGCGACCGTGCGTCGGGCCGAGAACTTCGCCGGATTGTCGCGCGAGATCTTCCTCGCGGTGCTCGACCTGCTGGCGGGACGCTACCCGAGCGACGGGTTCGCCGAGCTGCGACCGCGGCTCGTCTGGGACCGGAAGACCGACGTCGTTCGGGCACGCGACGGGGCGGGGCGCATCGCGATCACGAGCGGCGGCACGATCCCCGACCGCGGGTTGTTCGGGGTGTTCCTCGCCGACGGCACCCGCGTGGGCGAGCTCGACGAGGAGATGGTGTACGAATCACGGCGCGGCGAGGTCTTCCTGTTGGGAGCATCGAGCTGGCGCATCGACGACATCACGCGGGACCGCGTCGTGGTCTCCCCCGCCCCGGGCGAGCCGGGCAAGATGCCGTTCTGGCACGGCGACCGGCCCGGGCGCCCGATCGAGCTCGGACGGGCGATCGGTGCGTTCACTCGCGAGCTCCGGGGCAAGCGCCGCGACGAGGCCCTGACACGCCTGCGTGACGACGTCGGGCTCGACACGTGGGCCGCCGACAACCTCGTCACCTACCTCGACGAGCAGGTGGAAGCCACGGGTGCCGTCCCCGACGACCGCACGATCGTCGTGGAGCGGTTCCGCGACGAGATCGGTGACTGGCGCGTCTGCGTGCTGTCCCCGTTCGGCGATCGGGTGCACGCCCCGTGGGGGCTCGCGATCGAGGCACGGCTCGAGGAACGGTTCGGCCCCGGCGCCCAGGTGCTCTGGGGCGACGACGGCATCGTGATCCGCCTCCCCGAGGCGGTCGACCGCATCCCGGTCGAGGACCTGCTGTTCGAGCCCGAGGCGGTCGAGGCGGCCGTCGTCGAGGCGCTGCCGGGCACGGCGATGTTCGCGAGCGTCTTCCGCGAGGCGAGCGCACGGGCACTCCTGCTCCCCCGGCAGCGACCCGGAAGGCGCACCCCGCTGTGGCAGCAGCGGCAACGGAGCGCCGACCTGCTCGTGGAAGCCGCGAAGCACCCCACGTTCCCGATGCTGCTGGAGACGACCCGCGAGTGTCTCCGCGACGTCTTCGACGTGCCGGCGCTGCGCGAGGTGATGGGCGACCTGCGATCGCGGCGCACGAAGCTCGTGGCCGTCGAGACGGACCACGCGTCGCCGTTCGCGCAGTCGTTGCTGTTTCGGTGGATCGCCGTCTTCATGTACGAGGCAGACGCACCGCTCGCCGAGCGACGCGCCGCCGCCCTGGCCCTCGATCGCGACCTGCTGCGGGAACTGCTCGGGGCCGAGGAGCTCCGCGATCTGCTCGATCCTCGCGCCATCGACGAGGTCGTCCTCGAGCTGCAGCGGCTCGCCGAGGGCCGCCGGGCCAGGGGCACCGACGGCGTCCACGACCTGCTCCGAAACCTCGGCCCTCTCGACGACGCCGAGGTGCGCGCCCGTGCCGACGGCGACGGCGACGCCTTGACGCGCGCCTTGATCGACGACGGGCGGGCCATCCGTGCGCGAGTCGCCGGCGTGGAGCGCGTCGCCGCGGTCGAGGACGCCGCCCGGCTCCGCGATGCGCTCGGCGTCTCCCTGCCCCGCGGGCTGCCCGGCGCCTTCACCGGTCCCACCGATCGAGCGCTGCACGATCTCGTCTCGCGGTACGCACGCACGCACGGACCGTTCGTGCCGGCCGAGCCGGCCGAGCGGTTCGGCGTCTCGGTCGACCGGGTGGAGGCCGCCCTCGCCGAGCTCGAGGCCGGGGGCACGCTGACCCAGGGCGGATTCTCGCCCGGGGGCGTCGGGCACGAGTGGTGCGATGCCGACGTGCTCAGACGACTGCGTCAACGTTCGCTCGCCGCGCTCCGTCGCGAGGTCGAACCGGTCGAGGCTGCGGCGTTCGCTCGATTCCTACCCGCGTGGCAAGGGGCCGACCGTCCGAACGGAGCATCGGACGCGCTCGTCGAGGCGATCGGACATCTGCAGGGGGCGGCGATCCCGGCATCGATCCTCGAGACCGACGTACTGCCGGCGCGCGTGCGAGGCTATCGGCCCGCCGACCTCGACGCGATCGCCGCGAGCGGCGACCTCGTCTGGATCGGCGCCGGCGGCCTCGGCGCCGATGACGGCCGGGTGGTGCTCAGCTTCCGCGGCCAGGCGAGCGCGCTCCTGCGCGACCGTTCCGACGGTGAACGCCCCGACGACGCCGTCCACGACGCGATCCGCTCGCACCTGGCCGAGCGCGGGGCATCGTTCTGGACCGACCTCGTGCAGGCGGCCGGCACGGCCGACGAGCGCGTGCTCCTGACCGCCCTGTGGGACCTGGTGTGGGCGGGCGAGGTGACGAACGACACGCTGGCGCCGCTCCGCGCGTTCGTGCGAGGCGCCTCGGCTCGGATCCGGGCCCCGCAGCCCGGCAGGCGGCCCCGACCGGGCGCGCTGCGCAGGACCGGACCGCCCGCCGGCGCCGGCCGATGGTCTCTCACCACCGGCCTCCTCGAGCCGGGTCTCTCGCCCACCGAGAACGCGCACGCCAGAGCGCTGCAGCTGCTCGATCGCCACGGCGTCGTGACGCGTGAGGCGGCCCTGGCCGAGTGCACCCCCGGCGGCTACGCCGGCGTCTACCCGATCTTGAAGGCGCTCGAGGAAGCCGGCGCCGTGCGCCGCGGGTACTTCGTGGCCGGCCTCGGGGCGGCGCAGTTCGCGATGCCGGGGGCCGTCGACCGGCTCCGTGCGGCCAGGGTGACGGCGTCGCTGGATGACCCTGCCCCGCTCGTGCTCGCCGCCGCCGACCCGGCCCAGCCGTACGGAGCGGCGCTCGCCTGGCCCGAGGCCCCCGGGCGCGCCTCCCGCGCGGCCGGCGCGTACGTCGTGCTGGTCGACGGTCGCGTCGCCGCCTTCCTCGAGCGGGGCGCTCGCTCACTCGTCACGTTCGACGTCGACGCCGGGTCCTGGGCCGACGCGCTCGCATCCCTCGTGAAGGACGGGCGTCTCCGTCGGGTCGAGCTGGTGCGCATCGACGGTGAGCCGTCAGCGTCGTCGCCCCACGCCGAGCGGCTGCGCCAGGCGGGGTTCGTCGACGGGTACCGCGGGCTCACGCTCCGAGGCTGAGGCGCCGGCGTGCCCGAGGGCGACACGATCCACCGCACGGCGGCCTCCCTCGCGGCCGCGCTCGGCCACTCGGTGGTGACTCGGTTCGAGACGCCGCGTCTTCGACGGACGCGTGGACCTCACCACCCGATCCCCCGCCCCGGGGAACGCATCGATCGCGTCGAGGCACGAGGCAAGCACCTGCTGATCCGGTGCACCGGAGGGCTGACGCTGCACACCCACATGCGCATGAACGGATCGTGGCACCTTTACCGTTCCGGGCAGCGATGGCGCCGAAGCGCACGATCCATGGTGGTCGCGATCGGCACCGCCGACGTCGACGCGGTCTGCTTCGCTGCACCGATGGTCGAGCTGCTCACCGACGACGAGGTCGACCGCCATCCCGTCCTCGCCGCGCTCGGCCCGGACCTCTGTGACGTCGATCCCGACCTCGACGAGGTGGTGCACAGGCTCCGGTCCCTCGACCCCGCCACCGAGACCGGGGTCGCGCTCCTCGACCAGACGATGGCGGCGGGCATCGGCAACGTGTACCGGGCCGAGGCCGCGTGGGCGTGCGGGATCGATCCGTTCCGCCCGATCGCGAGCCTCGGCGAACCCACGCGACGGGCGCTCTACGCGACCGCGAGCCGGCTGCTCCGGGCGAACCTCGGCACGCCTCGACGGACGACGGTTCCCGGGGGATTCGCGGTCTACGAGCGAGCAGGGCGGGCGTGCCCGCGATGCGGCAGCACGATCGCCACGCGACGCCAGGGAGAACGGGCCCGCAGCGTCTGGTGGTGCCCCCGCTGTCAACGGTGATCGGACCGCCTCGGCGCCGACCCCACGCGGCTGCCACACTGGCGTCATGGAGCTGCACGCGGTCGGTCGGACGTGGGCGGTCGCGGCGCCGCACGCGCTGGCGGCCGAGGCAGCCTCGATCGCCTTCGAGCGCGGTGGGAACGCGATCGACGCGGCGCTCGCGGCGGCGACCACGCTCGCGGTCGTCTACCCGCACATGTGCGGTGTCGGCGGCGATCTCTTCGCCCTGGTGCAGCACCCGGCGGGCGACGTGGTCGCGATCAATGCCAGCGGCCGCGCCCCCGCGGGCGCCGACCCGGCATCGGCGGGCGCCGCTGGGGCGGGCAGGATGCCGGAGCACGGTCCCTGGAGCGTCACCGTCCCCGGTGCGGTCAGCGGCTGGGAGATGCTGCACCGTCAAGGGGGAAACCTGACATGGTCGGACGCCTTCACCGCCGCGGTGGCCTACGCCCATGGAGGGGTCAGCGTGGCGTCCGACCTGGCGGCGACCCTGGCCGAGGATGCCGACCGACTCGTGGCCGACGCCGGCATGGCGGAAGTGTTCTTCCCCGACGGCCTGCCCGCGCAGGTCCACACCCAGGTCCGCCAGCCCGCGCTGGGTGCCACCCTCCAAGCGCTCGCCGAGCAGGGCACGGGCGCGTGGTACGGAGGCGAGCTCGGCGCACGATTCGCGGACGGCCTGCGAGCGCTCGGCGTGCCGATCGACCTCGCCGACATGGCCGGGCACCGCGCCGATCTCGGTACGCCGCTGCGGACCCGCTTCCGCGACATCGACGTGCTCGTGCACCCACCGAACTCGCAGGGCTTCGTACTGCTCGAGGCCCTCGCGCTGATCGAGCGTCTGGAGATCGATCCCGATCCGCTCGGACCCGATGCGGGGGTCTTGGCCCACGTGCTCCGCGCCTCGGCCCGCGATCGCGACCGCCACCTCGCCGACCCCGAACGCATGCGCGTGCATCCGTCGACCCTGCTCGACGACGGGCACCTGGGCGCGGTCGCCGACGAGGTCCGCGCGGGTGTGCCCGGTCCTCCGCCCGGCCTGGCGCGGCACGCGGGCGATACGATCGCGCTCGTGACCGCCGATGCCGAGGGCCGCGGGGTCTCCCTGATCCAGAGCCTCTACGACGGCTTCGGGTCCGGGCTGCTGGAACCGTCCACCGGCGTCGTCGCCCAGAGCCGGGGCGCGTGCTTCACGCTCGCACGGGACCACCCGAACCTGCTCGCGCCCGGGGCGAGGCCGGCGCACACGTTGATGCCGGTCGTCGTGCAACGCGACGGACGCCTCGACGGGGTCGCCGGCACGATGGGCGGCTCGGCCCAGCCACAGATCCTCACGATGGCCCTGACGCGAGCGTTCGCCCTCGGCATGAGCCCCGCCGAGGCCGTCACCGCGCCGCGCTGGCTGGTGGGCGGCATGGCCCCCGAGCGGGAGACGCCCGAGGTGCTCGCGGAGGCCGATGTCCCAGCGCCGGTGACCTCCGCGCTCACGGACTCGGGCTACCGCGTCTCGACCGTGCCGGCGCAGAGCGGATCGGTCGGACACGCGCACATGATCCGCGCGGTTGCGGGTGGCTTCGCCGCGGGAAGCGACCCACGCGCCGACGGAGGCGCCCTCGCTTCCTGACGACCAGGCTCGACCCGGTCAGTCGGACACGCGACGCAGCTCGGCGGCGAGGTGCCGTGCCATCGGGGTCGTGCCCGTGGCCATGTCGATCTCGTAGCTCAGCGCGTCACCCTCGACCCGGTAACGCCGGACGAGGCCGACCACGTCCATGCCGGTGCTCGTGCGACCGATCGTCCCCGTCGCCACCTCGATCGTCGTCACAGGACCCGCCGTCGCAACCGTTCCCTCGGCCACCTCGGTGAGCCCGAGCGGATGCGCGAGCGTGACCTCCACGCGTTCGGCCGAGCCCCCCGGCCGCCAGAAGCCGCGCTCGAAGTGGAGCGGGGAACCGTCGGCGGCGAGCCAGCTGCGCTGCGACGACAGCAGGAACCCGTCGCCGACGTGTTCGAATCGGATCCACTCGCCGTAGTCGAACGCGTCGATCGTCGGAAATGCGCCTCGCCCGCCGCCTCGCCACGAGCCGAGCAGACAAGCGAGCGGCGCCAGCCCGGATACGAGGGGTCCGATCACGACGTCGTCGGGGACGCCGGGCCGATCGCTCATGATCATCGAGCAGGCTGCGTGGGTGCCTCCGGCGCCGCGCCGGCCAGGGCCTCGGGTACCAGTGTGACCATCGCGCCGTCGACGCGAGAACCGAGGCGAGCGACATCTCGCTCGAGGCGTTCGACGCGCTCGGCGAGCGCCCGGTCGCGTGCTCGGGCTTGGAGCTCGAGCACCGCCCGGTGCGGCGCCGGCCGTTCGATCGTGGTCACGTCCCCTCCCGAACCGATGTTCCGACCCGAGCCTAGCGTCGGCGAGGCAAGCGCTCAACCCGCAGTTCGATTCGGCTACCGTGTGTCGACGATGCCGACGCTCGCCCGCCTCAGCGTGACCCCGGTGAAGGGGACCGCGATCCATCACCCCTCGTCGGCGACCATCACGCCAACGGGGATCCCCCAGGATCGCCGGTTCTACATCGTGGATGAGTGGGGCGAGCTGTTCAGCGGCAGCACGTTCGGCCCCCTGGTCGCGATCGTGGCCGAATACGACACCGAGGCCGAACGCCTGAAGCTCCGCTTCCCCGACGGCAGCCTGACCGAGGCGCCCGCCGACGAGCTCGGCGCCGAGGAGACCACGGACTTCTACGGACGGCCCGTGGCCGCGCACGTCGTCGAGGGACCGTTCGCCGAGGCGATCTCGGTGTACTGCGCCCGCCCCCTCCGGCTGGTGCGATGCGACCGCGAGGGGGACGGTGCCGACGTGGAGCCGATCACGGTCGTCTCGGCCGAGTCCGTGCGCGACCTCGCCGAGCGAGGCAGGTACGAGGGGACGCTCGACGCACGGCGGTTCCGGCTCAACCTCGAACTCGAGGGCTGCGACCCGTACGAGGAGGACTCGTGGGCGGGCCATCGTGTACGGGTGGGCGGGGCCACGATCGAGGTCCGCGGCCAGGTGCCGCGATGCGTATTCACCACCAAGGACCCTGACACCGGCGAGAAGGACTGGGACACCCTCACCCAGATCGCGAGGTACCGACAGCGCATCCCCGGCGACGGCGGCCTTCCGTTCGGCGTCTATGCCCGTGTCGTGGAACCCGGTTCGGTCCGGGTCGGCGACGCCGTCACGCCGCTCGACCTCGACCTCTAGACGGGCGAGGGCTCCCGCGCGTCGGCGTCGGCCTCGGCCGCGAGCCACGCGTACGCCTCCTCCTCCTGGGCGAAGTGCAGGCGCAGGATCGCCTGCAGGCCGTACAGCACCCGTCGCAGGTCCATCAGGTCGTCGGGGCCCGGCACGCCCGCGGGCAGGTCGTCGATGAGCGAGCGGAACACCCGGGTGAGGTGCGAGATCTCGACGTGCGCCCGCGCCATGCTCGCCATCGGGTCCTCCCCGCCCATCAGCCGCGCGACGACCGGGTAGACGGCGGCCTCCTCCTCCTCCTCGTGCCGTGGGAGCCGGTTGACCAGGAACGCACGGATCGCCTCGAGCTCCGTTCGTGCCTCCTCGGGTGCCAGCGTCTCGAGGCGATCGGCCACCGAGCGGATGCGGTGTAGCTCGGGCGCGAAGAGCCGGTGCTCCTCGCGGAACCGCTCCCCCACGTCGGTGCCTGGCGGACGTCGAGCGTGTCCGGCACCTCCGCCGAGGGCACGCAGGGCGTTGAGGATCGAGGCCACGTCGATGGCCTCCTGCACGATCGCGGCCGCGACCGGTCCGAACAGCCCGAACGCCCCGAGGAACATGAACCCGAACGCGACCCCCATGCCCATCAGCACGCTCTGCACGGCGATCGTGCGGGAACGCTTCGCGATCGTCATCGCCTCGACCAGGCGGTCGAGGCGGTCGACCACGAGCACGACGTCGGCCGCCTCCGACGAGGCGGTGGCGCCGCGAGCGCCCATCGCCACCCCGACGTCGGCGGCGGCGAGCGCGGGCGCGTCGTTCAGGCCGTCTCCCACCATGATGACGACCCCACCTTCACCACGCTCCGCATCGACCGCCTCGACCTTCTCGCCGGGGCTCCGCTCGGAGAGGATCCGGTCCACGCCGAGCGCGGCTCCGACCGACTCGGCGACATCCGGGTGGTCGCCCGTCACCATCACGACCCGCCGGATGCCGGTGCGCCGCAGGGACCGGATCACGCGCGGGGTATCGGGTCGGATCGGGTCATCGATCAGTAGCGCGCCCGCGACCACGCCGTCGACGGCGATGAACACGCACGACGATCCGTCGAGCATCGATCGACGCCGGGCATCGCGAGCTCCGCGCGGGAGTGGGGCGCCGCCGGAGACGAACGAGGCCTTCCCGAGCGAGACCCGGCGCTCCCCCACATCACCTTCGATGCCCGCCCCGTGCTTCTCGACCACCGCGTCGGGGAACTCCAGCTCGACCTCGTGCTCACGAGCAGACCGGACCACCGCACCCGCGAGCACGTGCGGCGACACCTGATCGAGCGAGGCCGCCAGGCGGAGCAGCTCTCCGCTCCCGGTGGCCCCGAACGGCTCCACGTCGGCGACCGTTGGGACCCCCGACGTCAAGGTGCCGGTCTTGTCGAACATCAGCACGGAGCCTCGGGCGAGGGTCTCGAGAGCTCCGCCGCCCTTCACGATGATGCCTCGCTTCGCCGAGCGCGAGATGCCGGCCACGATCGCGATCGGCACGGCGAGGATCAGCGGGCACGGCGTCGCGACCATCACGACCGTGAGGAAGCGCAGGGGGTCGCCCGAGACCGCCCATGCCCCGAGCGCGATCACCAGCGTGATGGGGATGAAGATCGCCGCGTATCGGTCCGCAAGGCGGACGGCGGGCGCCTTCTCGTCCTGTGCGGCCTGCACGAGCCGCACGATGCCCGCGTAGGTGCTGTCCTCCGCGGATGCCGTCGCCCGCAGGTCGAACCCGCGCCCCGCATTGACGGCGCCCGAGCGGACGAGGTCGTTGTGGGGCCGGTCGACCGGTCGCGACTCTCCCGTCAGCGCCGACTCGTCGAGTACGGCGTCCCCCATCAACACGCCGTCGACCGGCACGACCTCACCGGTCTTCACGAGGAGCCGGTCGCCCGGACGGACCTCCTCGATCGGCAGGGTGACGAGACCGTCGTGCTCGTAGCGGGTGACGACCCTCGGAGCCCTGGAAAGCAGCGCCGAGAGCTCCGCGTGGGCCCGACGGTCCGCGTAGGACTCGAGCGCGTGCCCGGTCGCCAGCATGAGTGCGATCACGGCGCCGGCCAGGTACTCCTGCAGCGCCAGCGCGGTGACCATCGCGATCAACGCGATCAGATCCACCCCTGGTTCGCGGCGGATGAGTCCCCCGACCACGTCGCGCGCGATCGGGATGACGCCGATCACCGTGGTCGCCGCCCACACGAGCCCGGCGGCCCGTTCCTCGTCGAAGGCGAGCGCGAGCACGCCGCCCGCAGCGAGCCCGACGATCGACAAGGCGAGCCACCATCGGCTCAGGTCGAGCGGGGCGTGTGTCGCCATCCGTGCCATGCGGGGCGGGCAGGAATCGAACCTGCGACCGAGCACGCGGCTCGGCTCAGCCGATCTGTCCCGGCAGGTTCCGGTCGGTGACCTGCAGGTTCATCCTACGGGCACGCGAACAGGGTCACCGTGGGCGGATCGTCCGGATCGTTCGGACTGATCGCACCGGTCCACTCGTCCTCGCCGGCGCCGTTGCATGCCCTGACGAGACCGAACAGGATCCCGCCGCCGTCCGTCGCCGTGTTGCCGGTCACCGAGGAGGCGTTCTTGAGCGTGACGGTGCCGTCGTCGTTGTAGATCCCGCCCCCCTCGTCGGCCGTGTTCCCTCGCACCGAGGCCGAGTCGGTCATCGTGACCCAACTCCCGTCGTCGATGAAGAAGCCGCCCCCGAGTGCTGCGGTGTTGCGGCTCACCGAGGAAGCATCGTGCATCACGACGGTGCCTTTGGAGTTGATGATGCCCCCGCCGAGATCGACCGCCGAGTTGAGGCGGACCGCCGACGAGTCGTTCAACACGACGGCGCCGCCGTCGTTCACGATGCCACCGCCGAACCCCCCGGTCGTGTTCCCGGTGACGGTGGACGAGCCGTTCAGCACGACGGTGCCGCCGTCGTTCACGATGCCACCGCCGTAGAGCGACGCCTCGTTTTCGCGTACCGACGAGCGGTTCAGGATCAGGAAGCCCTCGGCGTTCCAGATCCCACCGCCCCGCTCCACCGCTCCGCCGGTGATCCTCAGGTTGGTGAGCGTCACCCGCGCCTCGATGAAGAGAACCCTGCCCGCGCCGTTCGTGCGGAGGACGGGGATCGTTACCGAGGGGGTGCGTTCGCCGACGAGGGTGAGCTGTTTCCCGATCCTGAAGTGGCCGACGCAAACCTGCCTGACCTTGATCCGGTCCCCCGGCCTGGCGTCGTCGATCACGGCCTGCAGGCGCGAGCGGGCGGGGGTACCCCGGGTCACGTTCTTCGCCCAGCACCGGTTCGTGGCCGACTCTGCCCCCGGAGTGAGCGCGGGAAGCATCGCGAGGACCAACCCGACCCCCGCGAGGACGGCGAGTCCGCGGGGCCTTCGTATCGTCCGCAGCTGGTCCATGTCCGTCCTCCCCGGTCGCCTGACGGCGATGGCTGAACCGGAGTGTCGCACCTCGGCCGTTCCGAGCGCTACCGGTTGTTCCGCTCGACGTTGGGGACCAACCTGGGTCGCGATCACCCGGTATGGTGCCGAGCTGGCGTCGACGACTCGACCTGAACATCTGGGTCGCCAAGCGACATCACAGACCGTCGGCCGTATCGGCAGGTATCCGACGACCCACGGTCTTGACTCGGGGAGATTCACTCTTGCGCATCCGGGCTGCAGAGCGCAGGATTGGGACCCCCAACACGAGAGCTGGGGGCGCATCGAGGCCCCCGGGCAGGGCCCAGACCTAGGCTTCCCCCTGCTCCGGGGCCTCGTCCATGTTCCGGCTCGACACGATCACCTGCAGCGGGCACGACACGCTCAGATACCACCGGGCCGCGATCGTGATGGTCGAAGTTCTGACGTTCGACGGGTTGCGGTGCTCCCGCGGGGCGATCTCGCCAGCTTGTCGAACGGCTCTGGGAACGCGCCTACCGTCCGGGGGCTGTTGACCTCGCGGTGAGCCGAGTGCGCAGGTTGTGGAACTGGCGAGCCTGCATGATGAGATGCACGGGTTCTCCCACCAAGAGGGCGAGAGGCAGGGTGAGCAGCGGAGGGCGGCTGCGGTTCCGCGTCCGGACCACCAAGCGGGTTCGACCGTCGAGAGCCTCGTTCAGGTAGAACGCCCAGGTCCCTTCCGTGGAAGCCCACGGCACCGCATCGGTTCGCGGCTCGAAGGACCTGCCGAACAAGCCGTAGCTCGTCTGCAGCACCAGGGTGCGGTTCGGTTCCACGATCACGGCGGTCCACCAGTTCGTGGGGCCTTTGGGGGCCCGATAGAGATGCTGCCCCACGTCCAGGTCCTGCCATTCGGGCTGTATGCGATCCGCGCTCGGTTCTCCGTCGTTGTCCACCCAGTCCCAGCTGTACCAGCCTCCCCGGCTCCCTCCCATCTGCACCAGCCAGGGCCAGACCTTCTCCGGTGGTGCTGGCAGGGTCGTGGCCATCGTCGCCCCCCCGTTCGGATCGGGGACCAGCTTATCGCCGGGGAAGCTACGGGTCGTTTCGGCTTGCGTCGCGCCCCAGCTCCGCATCCGCGGCCGGACCCACGAGGCGTACACGACCGTCGCGGCCGAAACCGCCGCGAGACAGAGCCGACGCGCTCTCGGCCGGAGCCTCCTCATGTCCCGTCCTCCAACCTTCGGTTGTCGGCCCGCTGCAACGTTGGCAACACCACGATGGCAGCGGCATCCGACTCAGATGGAGTCGAATGCCCTGCTCGCCGTAAGACCCCTCCAGTCGAGGAACAGAACCCTGATGCGACCGTGTTCGCGGAGTGTTGACCGTCTTGAACGTGTGGCAGGCCTGCCTGGGAGAACCTGCGCATCGGTTCATCGAGAGGAGAGATTCTGCCCCCCACGCGCGGTCACCCGGCGAATCGAGGCCGCCGGACAGGATTGTCCGCCGTGTTGGGCGCCGCGGCATGGGTCTTCGGCGTCGCCGGCTATTCCCCGGCCCTGTTCGTGGCGGTTGTGCTTTGGCTGCTCGGCGCGGTGCTGCTCATCGTCGCGTCCCGACGGTCTCGAACCGAAGACGACGACGCAACACCGCAGCGCCCAGACTGAGAACGCCCCGAATGACTCACCGGCCCAACGGCGATCACGCTGCGGTGCCGAGTGCGCGAATGTCCAGGACTCCCCCCACGACAGGGAGCCGCCGATCTACCGCCGATTGAGCCCGCGCCGAGGAACGTGAACGCCTCCGCCCGGATCCGGTGATGGCCGCATGGATCGAGTTGCTTGACGAGCTCGGCAGCGCGCACACATCGGCGTTGACCTTTCCATCGAGCTCGAACCAGTGTGAACAGGATCGTTTCGGCCAGCGTCCATCGTGTGAGACCTAGGGCCTGTAAGGGTTGATGTTCCGTGATACCGTCGTCGGACCGATCCTACCCGTGTCCGCGAGAGGAGCAGTAGCCTCATGCGTCGTACGTGCACGGGACTGTTGTGCCTCGCGCTCCTCTTGCTCTCGCTGCAATCGGCGTCGGCGACCTTCCCGGGCGGCAACGGCAAGATCGCCTACTCCGACCATAAGCAGATCCACGTGATCGATCCCGATGGGTCAGGTCACGCGCAGCTGACGTTCGGCGACAAACGGAGCAGGAACCCCGCCTGGTCGCCCGACGGATCCAAGATCGCCTTCCTGCGTGGCAACAAGCCTTCCTCATTGTTCATCATGAACGCCGACGGGACGGAGAGGACCCTCATCCAAGGCCGGATCTCCAAACACCGCTACTACTTCTTCGGCCGCCCGGCGTGGTCGCCCGACGGAACGCGAATCGCATTCAGCACCGCTGCCAGGTTCACCTCCTCCAACGACAGGAGGTGGGATTTCAAGATCTACCTGGTCAACGCCGACGGCTCCGGTTTAGCCAGGATCAGCCGCGGTCGTCATCAGGACTCTTGGCCATCGTGGTCACCGGATGGCAACCAGATCGCCTTCACGACCCGGCGAGGGCTGGCGACGATGAACCCCGACGGTTCGAACAGGACGATGCTGGTCCGTGGGGGCAGCGACCCAGACTGGTCGCCTGACGGCTCCCAGATCACCTTCGTGCGCGGCGTTGGGCGGACGGCCACCGACGTGTTCGTGGTCAACAGCGATGGCACCCGCCGGGTTCGGCTCACGGACACTCCCAATCGATGGGATTTCACGCCGGTGTTCTCGCCGGATGGCACGAAGATCGCGTTCGTCGATGGGACTGCGCGCAGCGACATCTTCATCATGTCGACGGCCGGAACGGATGTCGTTCGTGTGACCGACATGAAGGTAACCGGCACTATCCTGAGCTGGCAGGCCACGTAGGAGCGATCACCGACCACGAACGATGCTCGCGAGGACATCCGCTCGCGCGTTGGTTGCTCACCCGTGGAACGGAGGACTCACACATGAAGACCCCCGCCCGATGCGCTCTCGTGCTCACTTTGACCGCGACGCTTGTCGTCACGCTCGTCGGTTCAGCGTCGGCGGGCCAGATCATCACTTACCGCGGTGAAACCTCCGAGGCTGAGAGGGTTCGTCTGGACGTCTTGAAACGTGACAGCGGGCGACGCTTCCTCGGCGAGTTCCTCATCTCCTTCACCGTGACTTGTGAGGACGGATCGACCGGTTGGTTGCCTGGCATCGGCATCGGCTTCTGGGCAGAGCGGCTCCGCCTTGGCGAAGGCGGCGAGTTCCAGTACGACTTGCGCCCGCAACCGGGACAGCCGCCCTCCTACTCCTTCCACCTCGCCGGGACCGTGCGATTCGGTTCCGCCGAGGGAACGTTCGAGTTGAACTATGCGAGCTTGACCGAGGACGATCAGGCGCAGCTCTGCACGACGGGGGTTCTTGACTGGGCGGCCGATCGACGCAGATCGAACCCCGCACGGATCACCGGCACGTCCCTTCCTGAAGGTGTGACGTTCCTCGAAATCGATCGGCGCGGGGACCTCGTGGAGCTCGCCGCGCCGTAGAACGAACAAGCGTGCCGGAGTCATCCGAGGTTCTGCCCTGGGCGAGCAGGGCTACCTGCGCGTCATCGACATCGCCGCGATCCTCGGAGTGACCAAGCAGCACGTGAGCCAGATCGTCGCCGAGCGCGACGACATCCAAAGCCGGCGAAGGCAGCCGGCCGGCATCGGTTGTGGCGACGCAAGGATGTGGAGCGGTGGCTCGATGCGAAGCCTCGGGTATGGATTGCAGGTGGGGCGGGCAGGACTCGAACCTGCGACCGAGGGATTATGAGTCCCCTGCTCTAACCGACTGAGCTACCGCCCCCACGCGCATCTACCTGCAAGAACGCGGAGCCCGCGATCCTCACAGTTGGGCGCATGTCAGAATCATGTAAGAACAACCCTACGAAAGTGCAGCACCGATGGCGCGAGCCAACTCACGCTGCCGACCCGGAAGCGCGTGGGAGTAGATTCGCAACGTCACGTCCGGCGACGAGTGTCGAGTCGTTCGCAGACCGACACCACGTCGAGCCCCGCCTCCAGGAGCCACGACGCGCAGTCGTGGCGCAGGTAGTGGAACGGAGCCACCGGGACCTTCGCCGCCTTCGAGAGTCGCTGGAAGGGCGTGAGTCGTCGAGTCCGGACGCCACGGCAGGAACCCCTCCGAAGTCGGATGCTCAAACACCAGCCCGCCCACGTCGGCGACAGGCTCGGCGGACTGCCGATCACGCAGCCCCGCGAGCGCGGCGATGGTCGAGCCGTCTATGTCCTTCGCTGCCCTGATCGCATCTTCGTCGGACTGGCCACGGCGCAGAGCAGCGTGGACCGTCTCGAACGCGATCTTGGTCTGCTTGCAGCCAGGCGTGAGACCGAGGATGACGATGCGGGCATCGACGTTGATCCAGTCGAACGGCGCGTAGAAGACGGCCAGTCGTCCCTCCCTGCCAAGGAGGAAGCCATCGTTCACATCCGTCTGGCGGACGTCATCTGGCAAAGCATCGATGGCGGGGCGAAACGCCTGGAACAGGGGGGGATGAACTCCCCCTCCTCGAATCCCCCGACGTGACTCCACACGTCTTCTCGCCGCCACAGCCGTCTGGTGCCGACCACCTTCGCCGGGGGTGGGAAGTCCTCGCGGCGGGTGAGGTGCGAGCAGCCTGCCGAGAAACGCCGAACATTGCGGGCATGTCGGTAACTCGCACATAGCCCTGCTCGACCAGGGCGAGGACTTCAGCTGACTCAGGCACTCTTGGAGGTTACGCACGCGCTTGAGACCAGGCACCCCCTCTGACTAGGTGGTGTGGACTTGTGGCGCATAGGTGGTGGTTGCCTCGCACCTCTTCCCGAGCCGGATATCAATCCCGATACTCGGCCCCATGGAACGGATGCCGCCAGGGCGAGACTTGCCGAGCATCGAGCCGACGGGCCCTCGGCCTCTCTCCGAGGTGGTACATCGGGGGATCGTCAAGGTGCTGCGGGGAATCGTCGTGGTGCTGCGGTGGATCGTCGCACCCTTCGGCGTGTTCATGATCCTCATTTCGGTCATTCGCGGCGTAAACGATGCCTCCTCGACCCCTGGGGGCTGGGTGTTCCTGCTCGGACCAGTTGTCTTGGTCCCCTGCTTGGGGTCGGAGTCATCGTCTTGGGATTGGCGGCCCTCGTCAGCACCGTGGCCGAAGCATTGGCAGACCATCGATCTCGAACCGCACGAACCGCAATCGTGATCAGCCGTGATCAGGTTGAGATTGTGAGCCTTCGTTTAGCTTCGGCCCGACAGCCCACCGGTCGCGACCGGGTCTGGGCATGCGGAGGCCTCAGCCGCCTGATCCGGCGAGCGGCAGCCTTGACGCTCGTGGCCGTTTTCCTCTCATCGTGCTCGGACGGAGCTTCCTGGCCGTGCGAACGAGATGATCGTGCGAACAGCTTCCCCGCCGAGGAGCCAGGGGCGCGAGCATACGTGACTCGTGAGGCGGCGATTGAGGCATGGCTGTCTTCAGCTGCCCGTATGCACGGCGTTGAGTTATCTCGACTCGAGGCCGCGTTCGCCGCCCGATTTGGCTTAGACCGGTTCGACGCAGAACGCCTCCGGATCTATCTCGACAATCAGATCTTCGCGGAGATCAGCATGAGCACGCCGAAGACTGACGAGTGGTGGCTCGTGTCGGTGTGGGCCTGTCGCCCTGGTTCTGAGGATTGGTAGGAATGACACTCGACCGACATTCCGGCGTATCGAGCTTCGAAGCCAGCGAGCTGCACATCACCTTCGACCTGTACGAGCGGATCGTGGAGTTGTGCGGTTGGCCGACGAGGGGTGGTCTTACTCAACCGCCCCGGATGCTCCGCTCGCCCCACCCGGAACCGGGGTCTAGCACCCATGACCTTACGGGTCATCGTGGGACGGAACTCAGGATTCTGATCACGGCAATCATGAACCCGGTCCCCCGAGAATCATCCCCGCGGCCGCCATGCCCTTCGCACGCGTTCCGGCCCGAGCCAACATGAACCCAGCCAAGCCAAAGAGGGCGGCGACGGGGCCAAGGAGTATGCCGATGTCGGACAGCGGCCGCAATGCGAGGACCGCGAGGATCGTGATTACGGTGCCGAGAGCAAGCGAGACTCCCGCGATGGCGTTCCCGACCCTTGGTCCGTTGTCGGTCCTGCTTCAGGCGAACGGTCGGGCTCGTCCGAATCCATCGGTTTGATCCTATGCTTCGCGCGTTTCGTCGAGGTTGCGGCGATGATGGAGAAGTGTGGCGTCGCGAAGCCGATCACGGAGAAGCCGGTGGCTGAGATTCCACTAGCGCTACGCGACGACCTCCTGACGTACCTGTTCTGCACGTCGCCCGCCCGCGCCCGCATCATCGCCGAGCTACTGGTGCGACACCCTGGGATGGGGCGAGCTACTGGCCGACCTTGAAGCCGACGATGAACTACGAGCCAGGTTTGAGATCGAGCTGCTCGACGGTGCGCGCGGCCGAGAAGGAGTCCTGAGCCGGAACCAGCGGAGCCAGCAGGGTGGTGATTCCGCGTGAGCGAGCTGCGTTTCTGGAACCACCCCCTCGGAGGTTCCGGATCGACGGCGTCTAGCCCACGAACGTGAGCGTCTCGGCGTCGCAGCATCTGGCGGACTTGATCGCCCACTGGATGGGACAGAGGGTGGTGCCTTGCTCTGAGGGTTGGGCGACCCGCTCATCACCCCACTCGAACCGATAGCGAGGCCAAGATGGCCGAACTATCGGGGCTCCGGAGTGGCCCCTCTTGAATCACGACGATCGGATAGTCACCGGGCGGTACGTCCGGAACCGTGAACGTGATAGCGAAGGAGCATTGGCCCACGCCGCCTTCACCGAGCCGAACGATCGGTCCCGACGCCACCGGAGATGGCGAACGAGTTGAGAACGAGGACAAGTATGGCCAATCCTTCTCGTC
The DNA here is from genome assembly GCA_035697485.1 of Actinomycetota bacterium. NCBI lineage: Bacteria > Bacillati > Actinomycetota > Actinomycetota bacterium. The sequence continues at coordinate 110,329 of DASSCU010000011.1, read as the reverse complement.
CGCGTTCCACCACGCGATAGCGATCGTGCGGCCTTCCGCGTCATACGACCCGTCCTCGAACTGGAACGGCATCGGTCCGGTCAGTGTCACGGTTTCGCCAGGCTCCGCTTCGGTGGGACTCGCCGATGCCTCGTATCCGATCGGGCAGGTTGGGGGTACTTGGAGAGTCGCGAGTTCAGCCTGCGCCGCCTCAAGCTCTGCCCCGGTCGGTGTGTCTCCGAAGAAGACTCGGACCGCCGTGTACCCGTTCTGAACGTCATAGATCGTGTAGTCGCCCTCCGGCTCCTCGGCCTCGGGGCCCCGGATCGTTGCATCCGATAAGTTGAGAGGGTCGAGGGATCCCGATGGATAGGGGCCTTCGCTCGGATCGAAATGCCAGGGAGTGGCCAGCGCCACGATGACGGCCTCACCTGGAGGCAGGCTCTCGATCGTATGGACGGGGATCGCGGGCTTTCGTGGGCCGAGATCGCGAGCGTCGATCGCCACGGTCGCCGCCCAAGCCTTCGTGGGGGTTCCCTCTTCGACGCTGCCGAAGTTGCGGACCTTCCATCCATCCCCGAACTGGGCGAAAACGAGCGGCAGATACTCGGCCGACGTCGGAGCCACTTCGGTCACCGAAGAGCTCACGAGTTGCGGCGTTCCCCAATCTGGACCGAACTCTCCGACGCCGGTGTCGGTGAGCTGGCGAACGGTCGCGCCGTCCGTCGTGACCGCGAAAAGATCCCCGCGCTCCCCTCCGCCTTCGAACGCGATCCAGTTTCCGTCCGGCGACCAGGATGGGCTGACACCATCATGGGAGGGTTCCAGGACCTGTCTGAACCCCGTCCCGTCCGCGTTGACGATGTTGATCGAACTGCCCCCTTCCTCGAACATCGAGAACGCGAGCATGGACCCGTCCGGCGACCACGTCGGCCCGAACCAGACCCGATGCTTCGCCGGGGCCGAGAACACGTTCGTCGTCACTCCGGTCTCAAGGTCCAGGACCGAGAGATCCCCCTCGTCGCCGACGAAGGCGATGTGGTCTCCCGACGGAGAGAAGGCGATGTTGAGGCCTCGGCTGTCGGTTGCAACGCTTCGAAGATGCGAACCGTCGGGCTCTATCGTGTGGAGCGTGGCGTAGGTGTCCGTGAATGCGAGAAGGGTGCCGTCCGGAGACCAATCCACATCTTGCGGGTTGAGGAGAGGGTCGATAGGCATCGTCTGAGTCAGCTCGCCGGTCCTCGTCGAGACGAGCACCAGTTCGCCGGTCCCTTCCGACAATCCCCTCGTCATCGCGATGAGTGACCCATCCGGCGACCACGCGAGGCTCACCGAGGTGAACGACTGCTTCGTGAGCGGCTCCGTCATTCCTGAGGCGACATCCAACAACGTGATCGGGCCGAAGGCTTGGCCACCGCCGATGAAGGCGATCGTGCCGGTCGGGTCGGGAGTAGCGTTCTCCCCCGACGGCGAGGGACCGAGCGACACCGGAGGGGCGTCCTCTCCGAGATGCATCAAGGCGCGGAGCGGCACCGCGACGCCGACGGCGATGACGATGGCTGCCAGCGCGGTGGCGACGCGAGAGACTCGTCGACGCTGACGCCCGCGGGCCATGGCGCTTGTCGGCGAGGGGATCTCGATCGGGAGCCGCTCGGCTCGATCTCGGATCTCTCGAGCGAGTTCGTCGTGCTCGTTCATGGGGTCTCCTCCAGCAGGAGCGACCGAAGCCGCTCCATGCCTTGATGGGTCAGGGCGCGCACCGTGCCGGGCTTCTTGCCTAGCGCCTCGGCTACGTCCTCGACCGACCAGTCGAGATAGAAGCGAAGGGCGATGACAGAGCGCTGGGCCGGTGAGAGCGAACGGACCGCATCCAGCAGCTCGTCATCCAAGGGGGCGGGTTGCAGCGACGGCGGCTCGGTGACGAGCTTCTCCGGACGGCGGCGGCGGAGCCGTGACAGAGCGAGGTTCGTCGCGACCCTGTGCACCCACGCATCCGGACGATCCATCGCCGAGACCTTGCGCCAATGTTGGTAGACACGGGCCATGGCCTCCTGGGCGATGTCCATCCCTTCTTGGAGGTCGCCCGTAACGAAGGCGGTGGTTCTCGCCACCCTCGGGAACTGTTCCTTGAAGAACGCTTCGAAGCGCGCGTCCTCGTCCGTGCTCACGCCTGATTAGACGCCTCGGAGAGGTCGTCGCGCTTAGGGCGAGCGGATCTTTTCGCCCTAACACCGCCAGCTCATAGACTAGGTGTTGAACCGCGTGTTGGCGGACTTAGGGACTGGTCGAGACGACTCGGAGGCAACCCGCTGCCGGCAGTGGGTCCCATCCAGCATTCAGTCAGCCGCCGGGCTCCGGGAAGGAGTTGCGCCTCCAACCCTGGGACCGGCGGCACTTAAGCATGCATGGATCATCCACGCCCTATGCGGTCCGAAATTGGGCAAAGGTACCGCCTGCGTCGTGGTTCCGTCCGCATACTCGGAGGCAACCCGTCAGTCGCCGGTGGGGCCATTCCGTCGCCGATCTCAAGATCTCGGGGCGAGACGACCATGCCGGACCAGCCTCGGGCTGCATGCTTCTCGCTTCGAAAAGAAGCTCGGGCTATCGTGCCCGAGCAACCCCGATGAAGGGCGGCTTGCGCATGACCGGATCGAAGCGACGAGTAGTGGCACTGCCGATCGCGATCGCGGTGCTCATCACCGCGAGATCGGCGAGCGCGACATATCCCGGAACCAACGGCGAGATCGCGTATGCGCGTCACGGCGGGAAGCGCGTGCCGTCCACGCTGCGGACGATCGAACCCAACGGCGCTCCCGGGCGCGTCCTCGCTCGTCCAGGCGTCGGCCTTCCCGACGTGGAATGGTCATCCGACGGCACACGAGTCGCGATGGTCCTCGGGAAGGAGCCGAACCGTGTCGTGATGCTTGATGTTGCGACGGGAGAACGGTCCCTCGTCATCAGGTCCGATGACGTCCCGGACACGCGGTTCATCGATTCGCTCGGCATCTCGCCCGATGGCGATGCGATCGTCTTCTGCGCAGTCAGGCGAGGCTCGGGGACCTCGCTCTTCACCGTCGGAGTCGACGGAACGGCTCTCGTCCGGATCTCTGGCAACCGCCAAGAGTGCCAGCCGGACTGGGGACCGACCGAGCGGATCGCCGCCGAGGCGTTCGGGTCCGGCGCGAAGATCGTCACGATGGACCCTGATGGCTCCGACAGGGTGGTCGTGATCTCTGGCCGCGACGCCGACCGGGCGGCCGTCTTTTCCTCTCCGAGTTGGTCGCCCGACGGTGCCCGCATCGTGGTCGGCTCCACCAGCTTCGAAGAACGTCATCCCGACCTGTGGATCGTCGATGCCGTCGGGTCCGGTCTCGCCGCCCTCACCGACACCCCTCGAAGGACCGAGTACGCCCCCGTCTTCTCGCCCGACGGCACGCGGATCGCGTTCCTCCACATCTATGCCCATGATGGATACGGGATGAGCGACATGTTCACGATGGCGGTCGATGGCTCCAACGTGCAGCCCTTGACCCACACCCCGAACCGCCGCGAGTTCCCGCGGTCCTGGCAGGCGCTGTCGCCCTGAGGCCCCGCCTTCGAGCCTCGATGAGGAATGGATGGGCGCGGTGACAGCAGGGCTGCGCCGCCTCCCGCTCCCGATTGCCGCGTGGGACGCCACGGTCGGTCGCCCCGAGGCTCAAGCTCCCCCCTGACGCTCCGCCACCTCCATCCCAGCCCCGCTCCAGCATCGTCAGACCCTGGCCCTAACCTTCGCGATGGAGGTGATCAGCTCATGTCCACGAGTCCGCAGGTCCCACCGCATGAAGCGGACCCCAAAGGACGGATCACATCCGACAACGCGAAAGAGATGGGCGCGAAGGGAGCAGCCAAGCGTGAACAGAATCTCCGAGATCGCGTGACGCAGACAAGGCAGGAGCTTGCCCTACTCGCCGAGCCGGCAGCAGCAACGCTTGGCCAGATCCTGACCAGCGACGCGCGAGACGCTGACAAGATCCGTGCGGCCATGGCCATCCTCGACCGGGTCGGCGTCGGACCTCACTCGTCCCAGGAGGTAAGCGTCGGCCCCTCGCTCGTCGAGCAGTGGGCAGAAGAGCTGGATGCGCTCGGGGAGCCGAGCGGGCCCTACGGTGATTCGGCGTAGGCGACCCGCGATTCTGGGATGCCCCCCTCTGGGAGGTACCGAGGGGGATGGGGTGCCAGATGCGTTGCGGGCACAGGAAGCGCGCGTTACCGGACCGTCAGCCGACGATAGGCTTGGATTTGAGAGGCGGCCAGCCCCGCAGGACCTGATCGGCCTGCTGTTGATGACGCAGCCATCGAGCGGTGACTACGTGTCAGCAGGAAGCAGATTCCGCTGGACCGACTGTAGCGGGTCGCGGTCAGCGGGTTGACGACGCCGTACGTGCTCGACCCGAACGCGCTCGGCACGCTCTACACCTCGCAGGTGCGCATCGCCACCTTCGAAGAGAACGCGGGCAAGACGAACACGAGCACGGTCCGCATCGAAGCGAACGCGGTCTTCATCGTGCAGCGCATCCTCGCGGTCGCCCAGGGACTTGGGGTATCTGGAAAAAGACGAAGGGACCCCGTCTCCAGGGTCCCTTCGCGTTCCCCCCCTACGACTTACCCGTTCAGCACGCGTTCCTGACGTTGGGGAGCAGGCACCCCGTGTCGAACGTCCCCGGGATCGGCTCGGTGATGCTGTTCGTCGTGTCGGTGATCGCCACGTTCGTGTACGTCACCTGCGCGATCTCGAGCGACTGGCCCGGCGGGCAGGAGAAGCTGCCCTCCCCCGGCGGCGAGATCGTCAGGCTCTGGGAGATCGTGCCGTTCTTCCCAGAGCTGAAGGTCCCAGTCTCGCTGACCGGCTCGGTCACGGTCGTCTTGTTCTGAGCCGACGGGTTCCCGCCACCGTTGTTGACGCACACATACGTCGCCGTGGCGTCCGCCGACGCGACGTAGTCGATCAACTGGTTGTTGCCGAGCCCCGCCTCCTTGAACGAGACGACCAAGTTCGTCCCGCTCAGCCTGGCGCTCGCACGTACGAAGTGCGGGCTGACTGCGAGGGCGGCGCTCGACATCATCCCGACCAGGACGAACGCCGTTACCGCCGTTGCCTGAATCCTTTTCCTCATGCCGTCCTCCCTTTCTGCGGGCAGGACCCTTCCCTAAGCAACGTCGTAGACCTTTGGCCTATATCGACCATCGGTCAGATGAGGGACAGGGGGGAGAACACTTGTGACCCAGGGACATATAGGCGAAGAAAGAGCGACAAGACCGGCTATGACCATTCGCCGGCTTCTACTTTGGCGCGTAGAGCGATCAGCTGGCCTGAGACCGGCGCAAGTCCGCGGCCGAGCCTAGCGGCCCCTGCGATGCCAGGGCGGCGTCGAGCGCGTCGATCACCAGCGGGATGTGCTCCTCGCCGAACTGCCATTTGGGGTCCCCGAGGGCGCGAGGCGGTTGCCTCCGATTTTCATGCAGCTCAGGGAAGCTCCACGACCAGGCCTCCACGCTGCACTCATGAGTGCGGGCACGGCGAGGGTCGGTTCCAGACGGCCTGCCATCTGCACGTCGCGAAGCCCATCCGCTCACGGTCCCGCGGGAGGTGCTGCACGAGGATCGAGAGCATGGCTCAGGCTACCCAGCACACATTCGAGTGGGCCCTGCGGTCGGGCCGCAGGCCAGCTCAGAGAGTCGCTGAGTCGGCGTCGGGGATGCGGTAGATACCGCTCGCGCTGCTTCTGCACCTGTACCGGTCGAGGTACAGCGTCGTCGAACCGCCGGTCTCGTCGAGGGCGAAAGGCGTCAGTGAGTCCCTGCCGTCTGGAAGGGTTGCGATCACCGTTCCGTTGCCGCCATCCATGCGGACCAGCTTCGTGTGGCTCCCACACACCCAGTGATCGCGGTTCCGCGTGCGCACGAGATAGACCGTGCCGTCGGCCGAGACCGCTCCCCCGTACTGTTGCACGCCCGGGTTCGGGACCTTCACGAGCTCCTCGGTCGAGATCTGGTAGCGGAACACCTGGCAGTTGGAAAACCTGCCCCGCATGTACCGGCAGGACTCGAACGTGGCCCAGTCGCCGTTCACCTGGTCGCTCACGAGGTAGTGGCGACGGCTGGGTACCTCCCGGAGCACGATCCGCACGTCGGTCATCAGGTTGAACAGCACGACCCTGACCGAGGCCTTCGACGAGAAGATCAACCGCGTGAACAACAGCCAGTTGCCTGAGAGCGTCGGTCGAGACTCCCAATTCGGGGTGTTCACACCGCTCGGAGCCGGCGTCCGCTCCTCGGTCAGCACGTCGTAGAACCAGATATCTGCACCGTCGGAGGTCACTTGCTGGTACGCGACCGTCGTGCCGTCGATCGCTGCCTCGAAGCTCTGCGTGCCAGCCGGGTTGACCCGGACCGGGTCGCCTCCATCGGCCATCACGTAGCTGTGGGTTCGGTTGGGCCTCGCTTCGCTGTTCGCGCTCCAGACGAGGTAACCGTCGGAAGCGGAGGGGAACCGCTCGTTGACCGCCGGATCGTTCAATACGACCTCGGGCGTCGCGGCGGCAGCGATGCCCGCCACCGAGATGAGCGCGAGGGTGAGCCCCAGCCCGAGTAGTCGTCGCACGATGCTCCCCCTCTCACGGACGGTCCGATACAAGGCATCCGGCGGATCGGGCGGGCAAGTCCTCGGCACTGTGACCTGCCGAGGTGATGCCCGTCAAGGGGACAGTTCCGTTCACGACTCGCTCACGACGGAGATAGACCTCCCCGTGCATGCCTGAGTCAGCCGAGATCCGCGCCCTGGTCGAGCAGGGCTACATGCGCGTCATCGACATCGCACCGAACCTCGGTGTGACCAAGCAGCGCGTGAGCCAGATCGTTGCCGAGCGTGAGGACTGCCCCCGGCGAAGGTAATCGGACGGCACCGGTTGTGGCGACGCAAGGATGTGGAGCGGTGGCTCGACGCGAAGCCTCGGCTATGGATGCCTGACAAGTGATCAGACAGGCAGGATGACGTCCTCGCAGCCGAGCTGGTTGTCGAGGGTGTCGAGGTAACCACGTGTCGTACCGCCGCCCCGTAGACCGTATCGTTGTCGTCACCCCCGTCCTGCGCCCGCCCTGATCACGTCGTCGCCGCTCCCACCCAGGAGCGTGTCGTTGTCAGGTCCCCCAATGATTCGCTCGCTGCCGCCGCCCCTGTGGACGAAGTCGTTCTTGCCCTGGGCTTTGATCCGGTCGGGATGTCGCGTGTAACCCGCAGCGCGGGTAGCCGTGTGTCGCTCGATCGGTTGAACGTTGGCGGACATACACTTCGTCGTGTGACGGAGACCGCGCCGCCCTCCGATGATCCACTGGATCGCCCTTTGGCAGACGCCGAGCGCGTCGCACTGCTCGATCTCCCGCTCCCCGCGGTCTTCTCGACCGTTGCGGCTGACGGGTCCGTGCACTCGGTTCCGATCCACTTCGTGTTCATCGATGGCGAGATCCGGTTCATCGCCGAGAAGGGTTCCGTGAAGGTTCGCAACGCTCTGCGGACCGGCCGCGCCACCCTGTGCGTGACCGCCGACGTCGACGGGGAGCGCAGGTACGTCACCGTGGAAGGACCGGTCCGGATAGAGGACGGCCTCGACCAGGCCGATCTCGAAGCGCTCGACCTCAGATACGGGCGCGATTCCGGCTCCGCCGCTGACGAGGAGTACGCCGACACCGTAACGCTCGTGGTCAGACCAGATCGGTGGCTCGGTCGAGCCGATTCCGACTGATCCTGCACGTCCGAGTGCGAACTTCACCGAGGCTACTTACCCGCGGGGTTGTCCAACCGCGTGTCATCCGGCTCGACCGCGTTCACGCTGTTGGACAGCCGTCTTCGCTCGCGCCGGTGTGACCCTGAATCTGATCGAGACCGTGGACGGCATCCGCGTCTCTCCGGCCTGCACGATCAAAGGAACGAACGAGCGTTGATCGCCATCCTAGGAAGCGCCAAGGGCCAACTCGCTCTGCGGCTTCGAAGGGAACAGGTCGGAGGATGGTGAGGGGGTCTCGCCCCGTTCGTGCGGCCGATCTCTACGTGGGAGAGGGGCCCCAGTCGATGTGACGCGGGGCGAACGGCAGCTCCGCAATCAGAACACGGTGGCTCCCGTCCGGGCGCAACTTGAAGAGCCGGAACCGCTCGGTCGCCAGATTCTCTTGTCGGAAGACAATCCAGCGCCCGTTCGGGGAATAGGACCCCGCGAAGGCCCCCATGTCTGGTCGGTTGAGCGTCGTCAGCATCTGCATGCCGGAACCGTCTGCGGCCACCGTCGCCACGTTGGGAGAACGACCTCCGGGGTAGTCGGCGTTGACGGTCACCGCGATGCGCCGGCCGTCTGGGGCCCAGTCATGCTTGATGGCGATCTCGAACCGATAGGGGACGAGCTTCCGGACGTTGCCACCATCTCTGTCGATGGCGAACAGCGCCTGCAGCACTCCTGTCTCCTTGTGTCGAACGAACGTGACCGTCCCACCGTCGGGTGACACGTTGGGATCCGTATCCGGGTTGCCCTCGAACTCATGGGTCGTGAGACGGCGACGCTCCGTGCCGTCATCGCGCATGATGAAGATGCCTTGCTGGGGACATTCGCAGTCCTCGAAGACGACGTGATGCCCATCGGGGGTAAACGCCGGCTGCCCTTGGAATCCGGAAGTCAGCTCGTGCATGTTGCTGCCTTTCCGGTTGATGACGAAGAGGCGTGAGGTGGTCTCGTCTTCCAACGCGAACACGATTCGGCGGCCGTCGGGCGACCAGTCCGGAGTCACCGCATCCCCATCGACATCCGTGAGCTGGATGAGTCCGGTGCCGTCAGCCCTGATGCTGAACAGCTCGAAGCCCGACCCATCATCTGCAGAGAACACGATCCGCCCGTTGTTCCCTGACGTTGTGGCGAGCGCCATCGACGCGTTGACCGTGACCAGTCCGACAACGGTCGCGACGACAACCGCTCCAAGTGACCGTTTCATGACTACCCCTCACTGCGGGCACTCGGGGAATGGAGCTGTTCAGACCCTATGCCCCATCTGGGGCGTTGACCAGGCTCAGCGCTTTCCGAGGTTAGCCCTGTTGAGCAACTCGATCTCAAACCTGGCTCGCACGTCGTCATCGGCTTCGAGGTCTGCCACCAGCTCGCCCATGCCCGGGTCCCTCGTCAGTCGCTCGGCGATGATGCGGGCTCGGTCGGGCGACGTGCAGAACAGGTACGTCAAGAGGTCGTCGCGGAGAGTCGGCGGGATGCCTTCAAGGGGAGGCATCGTCGTCTCCGATCCATCGGCCTATGGCCCTTGCCATCCCCTCAGTCGGCCACCACGTCTTCATGAACAAACCGCCGGAACTCTTTCGCCCTTCGATCCACCAGCCCCAGCGACGAGCCGGACGGACGGTGACCAGACGACTCACCGCCCAAGTCTGACACGCGACCCGCCTACTAGCGGCGCGCCCTCGCATAGGTGCGCGATCTGCTCGTATAGGTCGAACCTTCTGGGGAGGAACGGCAGGCGTGCCCCTCATCCTGTTCCGCCCTCGGGCACGCCTGCCGAATCAGTTCCGCCCGGTGTTCTAGCCGACCCTGAGCGACCCCTGCATCCAGGGATGGAGAGCGCACAGGTAGAACACGCTCGTGCCAGCAGGAGCGCTGACCGTTGCTCCGATGCTTGCCCCGTCGAGGATCAACAGTGAGTCGCCGGGTTGGCCGAACCCTGCCGCTCCGACATCGACCCTCGTGGTTGGCGGCGTCGTGCCGAAATGCGCGTCCAGGGCGTCGTTGCACGGCTCGCACGCGAACGCTTCTGCGAAGGAGGTCGGCAACTGCGACTTCCGCACGACGGTCATCGTGTGGGGGTCCGGCACCTGGTCCTGATCGATCCACCGGACGCGTTCGCCGGTGTGCAGGAACTCGCGCTCGGGCGAGAACCGGAATGTGGAGGTGACCAGGGCATTGGCTTCGAACGTCTCCCGTCCGAGGAGGCGGACGAGGTTGGGCGCGTGGTCCCTTGGTGTTGGCGCTCCGCCAGCGAACGAGCCCATCGCCATCGAGGCGATAAAGACGATCGCCGTCGAGAGGATTGCGAGAACTTTCCGATGCATCAGCAGCCTCCGTCTTGTTGCGTGCCTTCACGATCAAGTCGGAGCGTCGGGGCTGGCGGGTCCCGTGAGGGGCCGACTCTCGCCACTGACAGGATGAGCGAACGGTCCACTCGCCACCTCCTGGGGGATGACCGATGGCTTTGCGGTCCCATCCTTCGCCGTGCCGGAGGAATGGGTCAAGCGGGGTGGCTAGCCGCGTGGCCACCCGCAGAGCTCGACGATCCGCTCATACAGGTTGAACGTGATGTGCAGCTCGCCGGCTTCGAGGGAGCGGTACTGACGAATCGTCAGGTGCAGCTGCCCAGCCATCTCAATCTCTCGTAGGCCCATCCGCTCATGACGGTACCTGCGAGAGGGGGGCATCTCAGAATCGCGGGTCGCTACGCTGAATCACTATCCAGTGTGCGCTTACGCGTCAGCCTCGCGGAGTGCACGCGACCCGCTCGAACGGCCAGTCGCGCTCGAGCCAGCCCGACACCTCACGCCAGAGCAGGGGGTCACGAGAACTAGTCCTTGAAGTCGGCCGCGGCCACTGCCGCAAGTTCGGGTGTGATTCCACGGCTGGTGATGATCTCGTCCACCACTCCGTAGTCCACGGCCTGCTCGGCGGTGAGGATGAAGTCGCGGTCGGAGTCCTTGGACACGCGCTCGAGCGGCTGGCCGGTGTGCGTGGCGATGATCTCGTTCATCAGCTCCCGGTTGCGAACGATCTCCTTCGCCTGGATCTCGATGTCGACGGCCTGGCCCTCCGCGCCGCCGTAGGGCTGGTGCAGGAGGATCCGCGCGTGGGGAAGCGTGTAGCGCTTGCCCTTCGCACCGGCCAGCGCCAAGACGGCCGCAGCCGAGGCCGCCTGCCCCATCACGATGGTCGACACGTCGGGCTTGATGTACTGCATGGTGTCGTAGATCGCAAACAGCGTCGTCATGCTGCCGCCCGGCGAGTTGATGTAGAGGTTGATGTCCTTGTCCGGGTTCTCGCTCTCGAGGTGCAGGAGCTGGGCCATGATCAGGTTGCCGACCGCGTCGTCGAGGGGCGTGCCCAAGAAAACGATGCGCTCGCTCAGCAAGCGAGAGTAGATATCGAAGGAGCGCTCGCCACGGCTCGTCTGCTCGACAACGACGGGAACCAGGTAGTTGGTTGTCTCCTTCATGCTCGCTCCTACACTCGGTAGCGCTCGGCGGGCTCGGAGACTGCCTCGGTGGAGCCCTCGTTCGCCCTCTCTGGCTCTCGACTTCCGAAAGGCGCCAGCGTGATCGACGAGGCAGTCGGTGCCGTAGACCTGACGGTATCACCGGCCGGTGGAACCCAGACTTGAGGTAGCCGCTGTACTGCGAGTATGGCGACCACCACCTGCATGTCTCGCCTTCCCGCAGGTGGCGATGGGTGGACAACGGGCGGCACCGAAGTCCAGGGTTGCAATGCATGAACGCAGAGCAGCAGCGTGCCGAGTTCCTCAAGCGGTTGGGCGAGGAAGCGACGATGCATGAGAAGGGTGGCAGCCTCAAGGACCAACGCCACGCCCAAGCCCGAACGATGATCGATCTCGGGACCCATCTGGAGATCATCAGCCACGACGAGGGAGAGCAACTCGGGACGGCCCTCGCTCGTTCCCGCCTCTCCGTGGCCGTACGCCGGCTCACCGAGTCCTCAGGCAACGTCGAGGGAAGGGAACGATGATTGTCTGCAGTCCCGCCGGTTATGGTGCGGGCAGAGCCTCTTCGGCGAGCTGCGGCGAGGCCGCTCCTCTACCTCCCGGGGCTGTGGTCACGGAGCTCGCCACCGATCACGGCGCGGTCATCGACGGGAGTGAGCGAGACGCGCAGCGACCCCCGGGTGGTCTGGGTCCCATCGCGGTTCGCCGCTCCGGGAGGCAGACGGCTCGGCGGCCTCTACGCTCCGACGGGTGTCCTTAGGTTGCGGGCCTTCGAAGGTTGCGCCTACGGCGGTCCGACCGATTAGGAGCCGCGTCGTCCCTCCTACCCTAGTCCTATCCCTGCTGACGTGTGCCATTCCCGAGGGTCCGTAGGAGTGAATCGATAGGCCTCTGCGGGTGGCCTCGGTGATACGCCCTCACCGGCAGCTGCCGGCACCCGAAGCGACCCCGCGCTTTTTCGACTACCCCCGGGGTGGGACCCCGGGTCATTGAGGCCGATCTCTCGGGATGCCCTCCGAGGAAGCGTTGTACGAATCCATGTACGAACTTCCGCCCCACGTCAGGAATGCGACCGCCGACGCTCCGGACGTTCTCGCAGTTCAGAGGATGTGACCGGTCTTCGCCGTACGTTGCTCCCAGGGGATTATGAGTCCCCTGCTCTGACCGACTGAGCTACGGCCCCGCGATCGACAGGGTAGACCCAGCCCGACGACGACGCTCGCCCGCTCCCCTACAGCGGGAAGCGGGCGATCGCGCGACGGACGTTGGCGTTGACGTACTTGAACTCACCCAGCGCCCAGATGTGCTGTCCCGTGACCTGGATCTCCCAGACACCGCCGAACGGGTTCGTGCCTGTGAAGTTCGGGCCGTCGGGGTCCTGGCCCTCGAAGTTCGGGGTGAAACTGCAGTCGAGGTAGGCAGTCGCCGTGCTGGTGTCCCCGTTCCTGATCGCCGATGACGCTGTCGTCTGGTTGATGTTGCGCAGGATGCCGAGCGCACGGAGGTACCGGGTGGGGCCAACGTTGCCGCACACGGGCATCAGGCCGTTGTAGCTCCCGGTGCTGTTGATGCCGAAGTGACCGCCGAACGCGATCGCGTCTCCGCCGGCGAGCAGGTGCAGGCTCACGACGTTGCCACCCGTGCTGAGGATCCAGGTGCGGCTGCCGGTGTCTCCCGTGTCGACCCGGAACGCGGCGATGAAGTTCGGACCCTTACCGCACCCGGCGAACAACCGCGTCGAGGTCGCGATGATGTCCCAGCAGATCTGCTTCGCAGGACTGCCACTCGCCGGGATCTGCCCCGAGGGAACCGCCCAGTTCGTCGCCGCGCCGGTCGTCGGGTCGATCCGGCCAACCGCCAGGCGTGCGGCGCCGCTCAGGGTGTAGAAGTTGCCGCTGGCGAAGAGCGTCTGCCCGTCGGCTGCCCATTCGAGGTCCCGGACCGCCCCGTTCGTGGACCCCGGCTTGAAGGTGTTGTCGACGACGCCCGCGTAGCTCAGCTTGGCCATCTTGTTCCGGCCCTTACCGTCGACCTTGCTGAAGGCTCCGCTGATGTACAGGGCGTTCGAGCCGGGCAGGATCTTGAGGACCTCGAAGTTGGCGAGGTTGCCGTCGGGCGCCCCCACGACGGGGTCGAACGTCGGGTCGACCGTGCCCGTCATCGTGTTGGGGTCGATGTCGATCGCTGCGATGTTCAGCCGGGGCCGACCGTCGACCTCGCTGAACTGCCCACCGACGTACAAGGTGTCACCCACGATCGCGAGCGACTGCACCTCGAGGGTCTGGTTGCCACTCACGGTGATCTGCGGCTTGAAGCTCGGGATGCCTTCCCCGGTGGTGAGGTCGATCGCGGCGAGCCCGGTCAGGCCGGTGACCTGCGGGCCGGAGGCCGGCCCGGGCGAGAGCGATTCGCGGAGCTTCTTGAACGTTCCCCCGATGAACATCACGTCGCCGTACCGCACGCTGGCGAAGATCTTGCCGTTGGCCATCCACGTCGAGGGATCGGGGTTCTGACTGAGCGCCGTGGCCGGTGACGGCATGACGGCAAGGCCGCCGAGGGCGAGACAGAGCACGGTGAGAAGACGGGCGAACGAAGACCGCATCGGGGGGATCACTCCTTGCCTGGTCCGGGGGGATGTCTGGGGTTCCTTGTCGGACCTACCCTACGGGTGAGTCGGGCTCTGGACAACCTGCATCGGTCGACGCGTCCCATGGGCCGTACGACCTAGGCGGGCGAGGGAAGCCGTGCTTTGGGAGGATGGCGGCATGCTCCCGGAAGGCCGAACGACGATGACCGAGCACCGCACCGAGTCCGACTCCCTCGGCGAGATCGACGTCGGCACCGACCGCTACTGGGGCGCGCAGACCCAACGATCGCTGCATCATTTCTCGATCGGGCACGCCGAGGCCGATCGCATGCCACTCGAGGTGATCCGCGCCCAGGCGATCTTGAAGAAGGCGGCTGCGCTGGTGAACGAGGCGTCCGGGGCCCTCGACCCCGCGATCGCCGCCCTGATCGTGCAAGCGGCCGACGAGGTGATCGAGGGGCGCCACGACGAGCACTTCCCGCTCTACGTGTGGCAGACGGGCTCGGGCACCCAGACGAACATGAACGTCAACGAGGTCATCTCGAACCGCGCGATCGAGATCGCCGGCGGCGACCTCGGCTCGAAGTCGCCGGTGCATCCGAACGACCACGTGAACATGTCCCAGAGCTCGAACGACACGTTCCCGACCGCGATGCACATCGCGGCGGCCCAGGCGATCGTGGAGAGGCTGCTCCCTTCGGTGCGCGCGCTCCGCGACGCGATCGCCGCGCGTGCTGAAGAGTTCGCCGACATCGTGAAGATCGGCCGCACCCACCTGCAGGACGCCGTGCCCCTCACGCTCGGGCAGGAGTTCGGCGGGTACGCCGCTCAGCTCGACGCCGACCTCGAACGACTCCAGTTCGCGCTGCCCGGGCTCTACGAGCTCGCCGCTGGAGGGACCGCGGTCGGCACCGGACTGAACTCGCCTCCGGGGTTCGCCGAGGCGGTCGCGGCGAAGATCGCCGAGCTCACCGGCTTGCCGTTCGTGACCGCGCCGAACAAGTTCGCCGCGCTCGCGGCCCACGACGCGATCGTGTTCGCGAGCGGGGCCGAGGCCACGCTCGCCGCCAGCCTCATGAAGATCGCCAACGACATCCGCTGGCTCGGATCCGGCCCCCGCAGCGGGCTGGGCGAGCTCGTGCTCCCCGAGAACGAGCCGGGGTCCTCGATCATGCCCGGCAAGGTGAACCCCACGCAATCCGAGGCGGTCACCATGGTCGCGTGTCAGGTGATCGGCAACGACACCGCGATCAAGGTCGCGGGATCGATGGGCAACTTCGAGCTCAATGTCTTCAAGCCCGTGATGATCCGCAACTTCCTGCATTCGACGGCGTTGCTCGCCGACGTGAGCCGGACGTTCCGGGAGTTCTGCATCGAGGGCCTCGAGGCGGACCGTGAGCGCATCCAGGAGCTCGTCGACCGGTCGCTGATGCTCGTGACCGCGCTCGCGCCCAGCATCGGCTACGACAATGCCGCGGCGATCGCGAAGAAGGCCCACCACGAGGGCCTCACCCTGAAGGAAGCGGCGATCGCCCTCGGGCACCTCTCCGAGGAGGAGTACGACCGGCAGGTCAAGCCCGAGGGCATGGTTTAGGAACGGCAGGATTCCTGAAGCCGGAACGCGCCGCACCGGCGTACCATCATGCAGGGAGCAAGGGGGTTCCCGGAGTTGAGCGTGACCGATCACGAACTGCCCAGCCCGCACCTGCAGCGCAGGATCCGCGAGGTTCAGGTCTTCCTCGCCGCCAACCTCGACCGGGACGTCGACCTGCGGGCGATCGCGCACGAAGCGGCGCTGAGTCCCTATTACTTCACGCGCCAGTTCACGGCGTTCGTGGGGGTCCCGCCGTACCGGTACCTGATCGGGCTCCGCATCGACCGCGCGCAGCAGCTCCTTCGCGAGACCGAGCTCACCGTCACCCAGATCTGTCACCGGGTGGGCTTCAACAGCCTGTCCCACTTCACGACGACGTTCCATCAGCACACGGGCGTGAGTCCCTCCGCCTACCGACGTCGCCGCGACTGGGAGCAGGATGTGCGATTCTCCCCGCTCACGCGGCCGCTGGTCGAGCAGCCGAACAAACGCTTCACGGTCTGAGCACCCGCTCACTCAGCGGGGTTCGCCGGGCTCCGGTCCGGTCGCGACGGGGCGTGCGGCATCCGACACCCAGTCCGACCACGAGCCTTCGTACAACCGCCCGAGGCCGAGTCCGGCGCGCTCCATCGCGAACAGCCCGAACGCCGCCGTCACGCCGGAGCCGCACGACGCGATCGCGCTGCCGTCGTCGCGAACCCCGAGGCCCTCGTATCGGCGGCGCAGCGCCCCCGGATCGAGGAACCGACCCTGTTCGTCGCGGTTGCCGGCCCACTCGGCGCTCACCGACCCGGGGATGTGCCCAGGCACCGGGTCGATCGGTTCGTCCTCGCCCCGATAGCGCTCTCCCGAGCGGACGTCGAGCACGACGGCCGAGCCTTCCCTCAGCGTTCGACCCACCGCGTCGGCGTCGACGACGCGGTCGGCGGGCCATGGCGACGGCGTGAACGACGCCTGCGTGGGGACCCCCCACGAGCCGGTCTCGAGCGACCCTCCCCCGTCGATCCAGGTATCGAGCGACGGGAGGTCGAGCAGCGCCGCACGGCGACCCAGCACGCGCAGCATCCACCACAGCCTCGCCGCAACCCAGCCCCCGACGTCGTCGTAGGCGATCACGGCGCTGTCGTCACCGATCCCGAGGCGCGACATCGAGGACGCGAACGCATCCGGCGACGGGAGCGGGTGCCGTCCCGGGCCTTCGAACGGAGCGGCAGCGAGATCGGTGTCGACGTCCACGCAGACCGCCCCGGGGATATGCCCGAGCGCGTATCGCTCGCGAGCGTGCCCCCCCGGAACCCAGCGCACGTCGGCGATCACCGTGCCATCGAGCCCATCGGCAGATAGTCGCGCGCGCAACCATTTCGGCTCGACGAGCATCTCCGGCAGTTCCACGCAACGGAGGATACCGAGGCCCGTTCGAAGCGCGGTCGAGCCCTCAGTCGCGCAACGTGACGATCACGGGAGCGTGGTCGCTCGGTTTGCCCTCGCCCGCCGTCGGCTTGCGTTCCTCGCGATCGACCTCGACCGAGACCAGCCGGTCGGCCACTGGGGCAGTGCCGAGTGCGAGGTCGATGCGCAGCCCCCACCCTCGGTGGAACGCGCCCATGCGGTAGTCCCAGAAGGTGAACGGGCCTTCGATGTCGCCCGCGGCATGACGGCCGAGGTCGACCAGCCCCGCACCCATGACCGCTCGCAGCCGCTCGCGTTCCGGCTCGCTCGCGAGGTTCCGCCCGCGCCAGAGCTCGGGGTCGTAGACGTCACGATCGTCGGGAGTGACGTTGAAGTCGCCGGCCAGCAGGGCCGGCACGGCGGGATCGATCGTCGCACGCAGCCAGGCGACCAACGCGTCGTACCAGTCGAGTTTTGTCTCGTAGGCCGGGTCGCCGACCTCCTTGCCGTTCACCGCGTAGATGCTCGCCACGGTCACGTCGTCCACCCTCGCCGCCAGCACCCGAGCGTCGTCGGGCACGGGCGAGCCGGGCAGACCCCTGCCGACCTCCTCCATCGGCAGGCGCGAGACGATCGCGACCCCGTTGCGCCCGCCCTGCCCGTGGCTGAGGGCGCCGTACCCCTGCTCGAGGAGCGGCTCGATCGGGAAGTCGGCATCCGTGACCTTCGTTTCCTGCAAACACACCACATCGGGTGCTTGTCGAGACAACAGGGCTAGCAACCGAGGCAGGCGTTGCCGGATCGAGTTCACGTTCCAGGTGATCACGCGCACGGACCAGAGCCTACGACCGGCGCGTGTCGGCCGAACGGCGGAGGGCTTCCCAACCGAACCACCTACGTCGTATGCTTCGCGGGTTGCTGGGCGACCGCTCATGCCATCGGAATGGAAGGAACCGCACAGATGCGACCCCCCGCTCGGAGATCCACCAATGCCACGATCCTCGTGACAGCGTTGGCGTTCCTCGCGTCCCTCGTCGCGCTCGTCCCTGGCGCGATGGCGGCCACCGAAGTGAAGCCCTACCGGGCAACCCTCCTGCCGGCCAACCCCGCCTCATCGACCGCTGGGCTCACCCTGACGCTCTACAACGACGCCGGGACGCAGCAACTCGGCTCGGCCGATCTGTACGTTCCGGCCGGAGTCACGATCACGAACGTCGCCACGAACGCGAAGTACGTGAGTGGCGCGGTGACTTACGGCGGGGTGACTTACGCCGGCACGATCCAACTGCGCAACCTCGCGATCGCCCCAGGCACGAGCAAGACGCCGGCGGCTCCGCTGTTCACCGCTTCCGCCGGGTGCAGCGGTGGAATGAAGACGTGGGGTATCCGTGCGAAGCAGTCCAACAACTTCTCCGGCTCGCCCGGCAACGACTTCAAGCTCAATACGACGACGGGTTCGCCGCTCACCAGCCTGACGACCACGTTCCCGGCCGACTCGTGTGAGCTCCGGTTCGTGACCCAGCCACAGGACGCCGAGGAGGGTCGGCGCATCACAGGCACCCAGGATTTCGGTGCGCAGCTGACGCCACCAGACGCAACGAGCCCCCAGGTGGCTCTCGTCGACCCGGCCACCTCGCTCCCGATCGCCTCCTTCACCGGCACCATCAGCGTCGCGCTCAGCGGCGGGGACCCCACGGCGACCCTCTCGGGTACGAAGACCAAGTCGGCGAACGCCGGCGTCGCCACGTTCGACGACCTCTCCGTTGACAAAGCCTCCACCGAGACCTACACGCTCGTCGCCAGCACCTCCGGAGCCGCGGACGTCTCGTCGGCGGACTTCATGATCGTGCAGCAGTTCTGTCCTGAGGACGTGGACTGCTCGACCTCGTTCACCGGCAACGGCGGCCTCAGCTCGAAGACGATCACCATGAACGAGTTCAACCCCGGGGGCGACACCGACACCGGCGTCCTGACGAACAGGTTCATCACCGACCCGGGCTGGACGGCCACCGAGGGCGCCGGCCCCGGAACGCTCGACTGCTCCTACCTCGACGGCACGACCTACATCGAGTTCACCGACTTCTACTCCGAGTACGAATACAGCAACGATGAGCGCACCGGGACGATCGAGACGACCGTGAAGAAGAAGCTCTTCAACGAGTTGGCGAACAACGGTGCCTCCAAGCTCGAGGTCTGCTTCCAGGCGAAACTGCCCTTCATGCTCGAGGACGGCATCACGGAATCCCCAGCGACGGCGGGCGAACCCGGTTGGTTCGGGCCCGGACTGCTCCCCACCTGCAACAAGGTGGACGCCTCAGTCTTCCCGTGCATCTTCCAGCAGAACAAGGTGAACGGCGACGCGATCGTCAAGGCCAGCGTTCCGGGTCCGTACAACCTCGACCCGAGGAACCGGTAGCGTCTCAGCGAGCGCGTCACGCGTTCGGCGTCACCCGGAGCGGCTCCGCAGGGGCGGCTCCGGGAGGCGCACGACGCCGAGCGAGCCGAGGATCGACTCACGCTCGTTCGACATGGCCTTCAGAGCGATTTCGTCGGTCACTTCGAGCTTCACGAGCGCGTCGAGCGTGAGCGCCAGATCGTAGGGGCTCTCCGCCTCTCGGGCGTGCTGCGCGGCCTCGGTGAGCTGATCCCGGGCAGCGTCGACGTCGCCATGTTGTGCGAACGCGTAGGCGACGAGGCGCTCGAGGGAGCGCTGGGCGGGTGATCCCTCCTCGACCTGTGCCGCGAGCCGCGCGATCGTGCGCTGACCCGACGGGTCACCCTGTGCAACTTCGCCCTCGGCGATCCAGACCTCGGCGTCGAGTGCGTCACCCTCGACGTGGAGCGTGCGGTACCGAGCGAGCGCGTCGTGCAGGAGCTCGAGGCCCTCGCCGAGCCGTCCGCTGCGGATACAGGTCCGTCCGAGCTGTGCGGATGCGTACGCGATGCCCTGCTCGTCGTTGGTGCCGCGCCACACCCGCAAGGCGCGCCGCAGACGTGCTTCCGCTTCGTCGAACCGGCCCTGGTCGGAGAGCACCTCGGCGATGTTGCAGTCACCGAAGGCAGGGCCGAGCGCGTCCCCGGCGCGCTCGCTCGTCTCGACGGCCCTCGTCCAGAGCTCGACCGCGTCTTCCCACCGTCCCTGCCAGTACGCGCTCGTTCCGAGGTTGTTGAGCGCCCGCGACTGACCCTCCAGATCACCGAGGCCCTCATAGATGCCGAGCGCGCGACGCAGGTACGGCTCGTCACCGGAGTCACCCTGCGACGTGAGCGCCCATCCGATCACGAGACAGCTGTTCGCGAGCGAGGCTTGTTCACCGGATATCTCCGCGGCTCTGATCGAGTGCCGTGCCAGCTCGATGGCTTCTGCGTATTGCCCCTGTCGAACGCGGATACCGGCGAGCATCGTGTAGAGACGGGCGCGACAGGCCACAGCCCGCGGTTCGATGATGCCCTCGATCGTGCGGAGACCTCGGCGCGCCCACCGCACCGCCGGCACGATCCGTCCTGAACGGCCATCGACCCCGGAGTGGCGGTACAGCAGCTCCGCCTCTCGGATCCGGTCTCCTCTCACCAGCCGTCGGGCCGCCGTGTACGACTGCATCGCGGCGTGCGGCTCGCCGACCTGCTCCTCGGCCAGGCCGAACGCCTCCCAGACGTCGGCGAGCTCCATCGCGTCGACCGCCGCACCGGCGGCGGCGTCCAACGCCCGGCGATAGAGTCCCGCGGCTTCCTCGTACGCCCACGCATTGCGGGCCCGCTCTGCAGCCAGGCGGCTGAACCGCCACGCACGGACGTCGTCGCCGGCGAGGGAGAAGTGCCTGGAAAGGAGTCCGGAGAGCTCTTCGGGTTCCTCGGTCTCGCTCTCCAGGGCGCGACCGGCCGCCTCGTGGAGTCGGCGACGGGTCCTGAAGGGCAGGCCCTGGTAGGCGGCTTCGCGGACGAGCGCATGGCGGAACCGCAGGTAGCCGGCGCCGTCTTCCTCGAAGTAGCCCCCGAGCCGCTCCAGTGACTCGACCTCCGGGGCGGGCTCACCGTCGAGCGTGAGCCACCCGAGCATCCTCGGGTGGAAGCTGAGACCCAGCACGGCTGCCCGACGGAGCACCGCTCGATCGCCTACGTCGAGCCGGTCGATGCGGGCCATCGCGGCCGACTCCAGGCTGTCGGGGAGCTCGTCGATGCTCCCGGTCTCCGCGACGGCCCTGATGAGGTCTCGCAGGAACTGCGGGTTCCCGCCGGAACGCTCCGCCAGCGTCTTGATCACGTGCGGTGGCATCGGATCGTGCTCGGTGGACGCCTCGGCGAGCGCGATCGCGTCTGCAGGGCCGAGCGGCCCGACCTCGATCGGGAGCACCTCGGGGCTCTGCGACGAACGGAACCCGCCGCCTTCCTCGCGGCGTGTCACGACGATGAGCCACGGACGTTCGCCGACCGCCTCGACCACATGCGTGAGCAACGCCGCCGACGCCTCGTCCATGTACTGGACGTCCTCGATCTCGATGAGGGTCGGTTCGGCGAGTTGGACGTCGAGGAACCGCAGCATCGCCTCGTGGAGTTTCGCCCGCCGGAACTCCTCGGCGAGCATCTCGACCTCCGGCGTCGGAGGGGCGTTCACGTCGAGCGTCAGCGCGATCAACGGGAGCCACGGCAGGAGGCTGGGATCGCTCTCGGTGATCGCCGATGTGAGGCGGTCGAGGACCACGTCCGCGGGATCCTCCCAACCGATGTCCAGCATCTCTCGAAGCAGCTCGCGCCACGCGATGTAAGGGGTCGACGAGGTGTAGGACTCGCCCGTGGCTCGCAGCACGCGCATCTCGGTTGACTCGGCCCGAAGCTCGTCGACCAGTCGCGACTTGCCCGCCCCGACGTCACCGACGAGCGAGACCAGCCGCCCTCGGCCATCCGTCGCGGACCGGAGAGCGGCGCGGAGGGCCGCCATCTCCTCCCGTCGCCCGATGAGTGGCGCGGAGTCGAGCGCCTCATCGGGTCGCTCGCCCGGCCGGCTCCTCGATCCGACCGGCGCCCCGACCGACCACGCTTCGACGGGTGCCGCCTTGCCCTTGACGGAGAACGGCTCGAGGGGGGTGAGGTCGAAGAGGGTCTCGGACCGCTCCAGCACATCCTTCGTGGCGAGAAGCTGGCCCGGCTCCGCGCGGGCCATGACCCGGGCGGCGAGGTTCACGGCATCGCCCATCACTGTGTACGTCCGCCGGTAGGTCGGACCGACGTCTCCGGCGAACACATGTCCCTTGTTCAAGCCGATCCGAACCGGGATCGTCCTCTCTCCGGCGACGATCCGATGCGCGGCCATCAGCAGTCGTTCCTCGTCGTCGCCGGTGACCCGCGGCGCGCCGGCAGTGAGGATGATCTTCCCTCCGTCGTGATCGACGTCGGAGGACAGGAAGCACACCTTCAGCTCGTCCGCGGCCAGCTGCACGCCTCGGACGAGGCGGTCGAGCTTCTTCGCGAACCGTGCAGGTCCCAGCCGCTCGAGCATCTCGTCGGTGCCGTCGAAGTGGATGAACGCGGTCGACACCTGCCGGTGCTCAGGCTCTGGTCGACCGTACGAGAGGTACTCGCGTGTCGCGAGCGGGATACAGGCCTCGAGCCGCTCCTCGGGAGGGGACGGCATCAACGAGACACGATCGAGCGGATCGCCCTTGGCTGCGCGCAACAGGACGCCAGGCCCTTTGGCGGCCCCCGTCCACGACACCGGGAGCAGCGCCGCCGTGGCCCTGCTCACCAGGATCTCACCGGCGTCGGCTGCCCCTTCCATGTCCGTGAGGTCGGACACCGCGGGCCCGGTGATGATCAGTTCCCGATGCGACCCCCCCACCAGGAACATCTGATAGGCCCCGGTGTGCACCCCGACCGACATCCGAAGGGTCACCCGTCCACCCGCGGTATCGAGCCGGCCGATCTCGCGCAGCCGCTGACGCATGCCGGCAGCCGCCCTGCATGCCCGCTCGGCGTGTTCGGCGGGTTCGTCCCCCGTGAACAACAGGAGCAGGGCGTCACCGCCGAACTTCAGCAGGCTCCCATCGTCGCGGTAGGCGACCTCGAGCAGCTGGGCGAAGCACGCATCGATCGATGCGGCGATCTCTTCCGCGCCGAGCTTGCCGAGCTTCGCGAGCTTCTCCGAGAGCTTGGTGAATCCGGAGATGTCGACGAAGACCATCGACGCCTGCACCTCGCGGTGGAGCTGATCCGGTTCGGCGTCGAGCCACTGCAGCGTGAGCCGCGGGACGTAGGGCTGCAGGCTGGCGCGGACCGTGGGTGCGGTCACCATGGCATCGAGGGTCTGCCCGAGAGCGGCACTGACACCGATCCTTCGAAAGAGAGCCGTTCCAACCGTACACAAGACGTGCGATCGAACGGAACCCTTCCGCTGCACGTTCCCGCTCCCTACGATAGCGTCGGTCGATGGCCACTCTCCCCTCGCGGTGGATGCTCCTCGCGCCATGCCTCGCCATCGTCGCCGGAGGCTGCTCGATCACGTTCGGGGAGCGGGGCGGGGCGGAACCACCAACCAGTCAGCCCCCCGCATCGATCTCGCCCGACGATGACCCCTCACCCACCGCAGCGCTCGTCAGCGCTCCCGGCCGCCTCGCGGTCGTCGGCGCCGACGGCTCGCTGGCCACGATGCGTGCGGACGGGTCCGATCGCGTCGATGTCTCGACCGGTGCCGGACCGTCCCTCCAGCCGACCTGGTCGCCCGACGGCGACCGGCTGGCGTGGGTCGTGCAGGAAACCAGCGGGGACGGGGTCTCGGGGGCGATCGTCGTGGCCGGCCCCCGCGGCGAGGATCCGACGGTGACCCCTACGCCCTTCCTTCCCTACTACCTCGCGTGGGATCCGACCGGGGAACGGGTGGCGTTCCTCGGTGCGGGGGGCGACCCCGCCGCGCCGGTGGAGATGGGGGTGCTCGACCTGACCAGCGACCGTGCGAAGGCCCGGGCCATCGCCGGGGGTGAGCCGTTCTTCTACTTCGTCTGGGCCCCCGACGGGCGGGGGGTCCTCGCCCACGCCGGGTTCGACCGGCTCGAGGAGATCGACCTCGCAGGGCGTGCCACCAGCGTCACCGACCGACCCGGTCTGTTCGCCGCACCTGCCTGGAGCGTCGACGGCAAGACGCTCGTGTATGCCGAACGTGTCGGAGGCGGGTCACAGCGGCTGGTCGCGGTCGTGGATGACGGGCCGCCCCGCGTCCTGTTCGAAGGGGAGGGAGCCCTCTCGTTCGTGCTGCGACCCGACGGCGGCGCGGTCGCCTACCAGCTCCTCGGCGAGGGGGACGGCGACTTCTTCGATCGACGCGCGACCCAACCGGGCGACGGCGTGCGTGTCGTCGACGTGCGCACCGGCCGGACCCGGATGGCCACCTCGATCCGTGCGATGACGTTCTGGTGGAGCCCCGACGGGGAGCGACTGCTCGCGCTGGCGCCCGAGCCCGAGTCGTCCGGAGCGATCCCGTTCCTCTGGCAGGTCTGGGAGGACGGCCGCGTGGTCGACGCCAGGGGGCGGCACTCACCCACGATCGAGGTGCTGCGCGACTACGCGCCGTTCTTCACACAGTACGCCCACAGCGCCACGCCGTGGGCGCCGGACGGTTCGGCGTTCGCCTACCCGGCGGAGGGTGAGGACGGCACGGGACGGATCGTCGTGCAAGAGGTCGGCGGGCGACCCACGGCCATCGGTGAAGGCGTCTACGTCGTTTGGTCGCCGTGACCATGTCCATGCGACGGACCGAGGGGATCCATGGTAGGAACGGCTCCCGAGCGATGAGGAGGCACCGATGACGACCATCCCGCCCAGCATGTGGCAGGACCCCGAGGCCTTCGAGCACCGAGAGGTCGAGGAGGCCGAACACGACCACCACCCCGACCACGACCACGAGCACGGCGAGGGCTGCGGTCACGAGGCCGTTCCCCACGACGACCACGTCGACTACGTGCACGACGGGCATCGCCACTGGTTCCACCACGGACACTGGGACGAGCACTAGACGATCCAGGTCGTCGAGGGCGATCAGGTTTGACCCGGCGGGCCGCCGGGTGGTGGGCCACCGCCGGGTGGATCCCCGGGTGGGCCACCGCCGGGTGGATCGCTCGGAGAAGCCGACGGCGACGGTGACGGCGATGGGGATGGCTCGGGCGAGGGCTCCGGCGAAGGAGAGGGGTCGGGCGTCGGCGAAGGATCGGGCCCGGGGCTGGGATCGTCTCCTGGATCCGGCTCGGCGCTCGGATCCGTGCCCGGATCGACTGACGAGCCGCCCGGGCTCGACGCGTTGGAAGGGGTGCCGGTGCCGCTGGATCCTTCGACGCCGTCGGCGCGGCGGCCCTCTGAGGATGACATCGTGGGGGCCTGTGGCGCCATCAGCTGCGCTGATCTCGGGGCAGTCGTCGGCTGATCGACCAGGTCGCCCTCCCCCTCGGCGCCCGGATCGACGACATCGGGAGCGGTGGGCCACTGGGCGACCGCTGCGAGACCGACCACCACGAGGGCGGCGGTGGACAGGCCGACCTTCAGGCCCTGACCGACGCCGGGGCCGCGCAACACGCGCCTGATCACAACCCACGCGATCAGTCCGCCGGCCCCAATGAGCAGCGCGAACGTCAACGCGTCGGCGAGGATGGCGAGGTCTTGGGTGGACATGGCTCGTCTCGTGGCGGATGTCGGGCGAGCGGATCGATCCGTGCGATCCCCTGATCGATTCGTGGTCAACCTCAGGGTACCCGTCTCGGGCCGCACCGGGGCGGAGGCACGAGACCCCGATCCTGAAACACGCGTCGCGATGTGACCCTTCGAGGACGTCCTCACGCCCGAGGGCGTGGCTCTTCGGCGGGACGGTTCTCGGCACCGAGACGTCGCACACGCGTTCGGCACGCGCCTCCCTGTGGGCCGCCAACGAGAAGGGCGACTTCGACACCGCGACGATACGGTCGACGGCCTCCACGGGATCCTCGGTACGTCGTCCCGAGACGTGGAGGTTGAGGTCACGGGCTCGGCCGCCCTGTTCTCGGACCGCCCCGCGGGCCTGTCGCATGCTCGAACACTCTCATCTGTCCCGCGTCACGAAGCTGGCCGCGTCCGATCGAGTGCGAGGGCAGGCGCGGGTGCGCCGACGCCGTCGGTCGAATTGGGGCTGCACAATCGGTCGTCCGGGCCACTGCGCAGCGCGTGCGCTCGTGGCAGGCTCTGGGAGTCGTCTGGGAGAGCGTCCGGGGGGAATGCTCTCCGAACGGCGGCGCCGAGAGGCTGCGGGGTCTTCCGGACTGCCTCACCGCCCTGCGGTCGCTCGGTCTGTTCACGACGTGCGGACGGCGGGACGGCCCTCCGGAGCCACGCAGTTCTTCGGGCCTGCGAGATCTCCTCCCCCCGGCGTCGGAGGGTCGCCCCGTCCAATCATCACGATCCGGGCAGCGTGGTCAGGTCCTCGACGCACAGAGGCGAGACACCTTTCGGCCTGAGTGACCCACCTGGGTCTACCGGCCGGCCAAGGCAACCCGAGGAGGAGAACGTGGTGGACCACGCCGATCCGCTCGCAGAGTTCGTGGAGAGGGTGAGGAACGTCTACCTGCCCACCTACATCGCGAATCTCGATCGGAGGTACATCGGCCGTGTGGTGCCCGGCCTCCCGTTGAGCTTCAACCCGGACGAGATCAAGACGAGCGCTGTGACCGCGGCGGGTTTCCTTCGGGCCGTGGAGGAAGGACCCGTCGAGCGTAGACCGACCTCGTTCGGTCTCCCGAAGGACTGGCCGAAAGGCCGCTGTGCCCTCTTCGACAGGCCGACCTCGAAAGGGCGCCTCCCGTTCCTCAACGAGGGGCCGCTCGACGTCGCCGCGGCCGGTCTGCTTGCCCTCGATCTCGGCTGGCCCGAAGAGCGGCTCGGCTTCCGGACCCGGCCCGAGTACTTCGGAATCTCGGCGTACGGTCCGCAGGATGACCCGATGACGAAGGATCAGCTCGTGATCGCCGGTGAGACGAAGTGGAAGCAGTCGGAGGTGGACGAGCTCGTGGAGGACATCCCTGAATGTAGCGGGCTCGGTGCGCACGACAAGGAGAAGTGCAGCGTCACGCTGAGGCGCCGGAGCGGCAACCACCACAACAAGTACAGGGGGCTGGTCAAGATGCACCCTCAGTTCCTGTGGCTCATCGGTCCGGACGAGCGTCACGTGTTCCGGCTCGAGTACAGGGGCTCGAAGCGGGTCGTGCTCGTTCCCGAGCCCGAGGACGCACTGCGATGCGATGTCGCTGCGGACATGCCGGGGGTGACTGTTCCGGCGTCGGCACCGCCCCCTTGAACATCGGATCGAGAGTCGCAGGTGCCGATCTCGCCGTGCCCCGCCGATGGAGTCCTCCTCGCCTCCCCGCGTATCACGAGGTGGGCAACAGCGGTTCGAGTCGGCGGGAGCCCGTAGACCAACCGCGGCAAGCTTAGACGTTCGGCCGATGTTTCTGGTCCCCCAGATGCCCTACGGTCGGGGTCTATGCAGACGCGCCCTTCTGAACAGACCGTGCTCCTCCCCCCCGCCGACCCGCGTCGAGTCCTCTGCACGGTGTGTGATCACACGGAGTTCGTTCACGGCGACTTCGAGGCTCGCAGGTGTCTCTACTCCGAGTGCGGCTGCAGCGGGTTCACACTGGCCCCATCTGACTCGAAGTGATCGGACGACGACTCGGGAGACTCGGTCACTCGGGTGGTGCACCAGGATCGCCGGCACGGGCCAGGCTATCCCGACATCCGGACGCGACATGCGGAGGGGTTACACGACGCAGAGGTCAGGTCTATCCTGCAGGGACCGACGCAGCTCCGAATCGGTCGGACCTTACAATCTGCAGAAGCCGGGGTCCGCGACCTAGGACACCCGTCGGAACGTAGAGGCCCCCGCGCTTTCGGTTCCCCGTAGCCCGGGGGTCGCTGCGCGTCTCGACCCCGGTCCTCGACGCGGCACGTGACCGCGCGGGTCAGGTCCTCGGCCACCCGCTCGTCGAGCCCGTCCAGATGTCAGCCGGCGACGGCATCAGACACACGGGCATCGCCGGTGATGATTGGGGACGGTCTGAACCCCTTGACGACGCAGTAGATGCCGAGCGACAGCTCCCAGAGGAACTCGGGGATGGTCGCGATCCCCTGGAGCGCATCGCCCCGCTCGAAGAGGCCGAGCATGATGGCGATCCCCGAGAGCATGACCAGCGGCCCTCCGATGAGCCCAGCATCGCCATGCCTCGCGGCACCAATCCGGTCCGGTACATCAGGTAGCCTAGGATTAGGCCGTTCGCGAGGCCGGCGAAGAACCCCGGCCCGACCAGGAACGACCGATCGTGGATCGAGAGGAGCACCTGGCCGAGAGCGGCGTCCCCGATCCTCGGGGAGTCCTCCCGAAGGAACAAGATCGCGAGGATGCTGATGATGCCGATGGCGATGAACATGGCCTCGACGAGACGAGCGGAGACGTAGGCGACCGCACCTGTTTCGCTGAAGCGCTTCATGATCGGGAACAGCACCACGGCGGTGCCGACGTTGGCGATGATGAGGAACACCTCGGACACAGCTCCCAAGCCCACGATCGTGGACTCGTCCGCGCCGGCCCCGGTGATGTAGTTCGGCTCATCCAGCATGGCGCAGCGCTGGCAGGACGCCGAGATCGACTTCGCGATGGCTTCAGCGGCCCGAGGCGCGGAGGGCTGTGTAGGCGATTGCGGCAACCGCCCAGACGATCAAGAGCAATCGCGCGGCGTGGATCGCGGAGAGAGGCGGAAACGGGAGTTCCATCCGACAAGCGTATGAATGGGCTTGAATCGGCTGAAGGGCCTACTTCCCTACGTCAGGTGAGGCAGTGCTTCCCGATTTCAAGCCTGCCTTTTGGCGGGGCTGACAACGCGAGGTTACGACTCAGTGTGGCACTTGCGCTATGCACCACCCGCTGCGCGGCTGTCTGGACACCCGTGGTGGTGGCGCCGCCCGCGGGCGACCACGAGCTGGCGCTCCCGGTCTGGTTCGACGAGGGCGGCCCGGTGGCGGCTGCAGGGCTGACGGCCTGGGACGACACCTGGCAAGCGGACGTCTTCGCCGTGCCGGCGATCGTCGACGAGGAAGACGTCTGGGCTGGATGTTGGAAGAGACGTCTATCGATCGGCTGCTCATTCGACCAGCCCCGCACGAACAGTGCGGGCAGTAACGCTGCTGGTCCGACGCATGAGCCCCGCCACTCATCGGCCCGCCGTCTCTGCGCGTCGTGGGTCTCGACGGCGACGTCTTCTCCCCCACCGGGCCCATCCATTCCCAGCGCATCATCGACTGCTTCGAGCGGCTGCGCGACAGTTTTCTCGCCGAGAATCCCGGTGTTCAGTGGTTGGGCCTTCTACTCCACCCGCCACACCGCGATCACCGGATGGGTCCGTGGGCATCTCCCCCGAGATGGTTCACAAGAGGGCCCGGCCATGGCTCCTTCGCCTTCACGATCAGCCGCTGCTACCCCCCACCCGCAATGACGCCGAGGAAGCCGCCGCGAAGCTGGGCCAGGACTTGGTACGTCCAAGCATTCCGGGCAGCCATCCGACCCAACGCCTTCGAACGGCGGTGTCGAAGCAAGAGTCGTATTGAACCCGGATAGAGCGTCGTACGCCTCACGCGTGCGAGGGTTGATCTTCTCGGCGTGAGTCCGATGGTGTTCCCCCTGCCGGACCGCACAGCCATGCTGCTTCTCGAGATCGACGACACCTCCCACTCCCCGGATATGATGTCGCAGTTCTCCGGGCTGCGGAACGAGGAGGTCGCCGGGCAGCGGGTCGGTGACGTCGTCCTGAGTGATGACGTCGGGTGTTGAGATCCGTATCCGGGGAGGCAAGGGACTTCCGGCCGGCTGATCCTGAGCTTTGGCAACCCTGAGAGGCGCCAACGTGAGACCGAATACCTGCCATTGAGGGCAAGCCATGGGCAGAAGGGAGCGACATGTTCGAACGTATCGATGCGACGGCGATGCTGGCGACGCACGATCTGGACGGGGCTCGCGCCTTCTACTCGGACGTGCTGGGGTTCGCGGTGCGCGATGACTCAGGCGATGGCATCGTCGCATTCGAGAGCGGTGCAACCCCGATCGCGCTCTACGAATCCGATTACGCCGGAACGAACCAAGCCAACGCATTGGCGTGGTCGGTCGGCGACGCCTTCGACAGCATCGTGCAGACGCTCCGTGACCGCGGGGTCGTATTCGAGCGATACGACGACCTGCCGGGGCTGCGGCGCGAGGGTGATGTGCACGTGGCCGAAGGCTTCAAGGCGGCGTGGTTCAAGGACCCCGACGGAAACATCCTCCACATCAACGGCCGGTAGGCCGGCGACGTCCGCGTGGACGACGGTGCAAGTGGGTCACTCCGTCTCGAGGCGGGAGTCTCGAGCCTTGTTTGCGGACCACCGCTTGGCGATCAGACGGGCTCGGTCGGGCGAGTGCAGAACTGGGACGTCAGGAGGTCGTCGCGGAGCGTTGGCGGGATGTCGCTAGCAGTCAATGACTCGGACGATCAGCCCCGCCATGAACTCGCCGCGCGTCTGGCGACCTTCGCCTGCCTTGCCGCCCTCCGATCCCGTGCGTCGTTGGGGGGCCTATTGTTCGCTCTTGGCATCCACAGGGGGCAGGATTCTACGCACCTCTTGTCACCGTTCAGTCACAGCGCAGGATCGTTGACTCCGACGCTGCGACGCATCGCCGCAGGTCCGAAGTGCTCCGGGGGTGGGACTCGAACCCACAACCTACGGATTAACAGTCCGCCGCTCTGCCGGTTGAGCTACCCCGGAAAGTGGAGCGTCGGGCAGTCTACCAGTGGCCCTCTCGCCGGCCGGTACGCGGACCACCGCGCAACGGTAGGCTGTCCCATCACCCGATCCCCGTCGTCAGGAAGGATCACCGCATGAAGCTCCGTTCGCTCGTGCTCGTGGCCGCAGGCATCGGCATCGGTTACACGATCGCCCAGAAGATGCACGAGGACGACCCCGAGGTCGTGCGAGGTCCACAGCGGAAGTCGGCGAAATCACCTGGGCTGCAACTCGTCACGGGCCAGGCGCAGCGGATCGCCGACCAGGCGAGCGTGCGCAGTCTCGAGGCGATCCGGCGGGCGCGGGGGGCGATCCGCACGCGCTTGGGCGAGAACGAAACCTTCGACGACGCTGCCTGGAACTGACGATCGGTCCGGCGACTCCTTCGCTCGGGTCAGCCGGCGGGCCAGCGGATCAGGAAGCTGAGCGAACCATGCCGATCCGCCCTGCAGTCCGCCGCCGCGACGCCGTCATCGACAGCGAACCCGATCCCAACGCCCCCGATCCAATCGCGGATGAAGAAGCACCTGCCCGTTTCGCTATAGACAGCGGCCACGAACGTGTTTCCCGTGGCGGTGGGGTCGGGGAAGACGCTGGCGGAACCCGGGCCGGAGCTGTTGATGGCCTGGGGAACCGCGTCTAACGAAGGCTCGGCCGCCATGAGCTCCGTCGGCGTGGCGTTCGCGTACGTCGCGTGATCGGTGAAGACGACCCGCGCGATCTCGAGTGTCGTGGCAGCCATCTGCTTCGCGGCGGAATCGCTGGCTCGCTTCTTCACGCCGATGAATGTGCTCACGGACATGAGCAAGAGGACGGCCAGGATCGTGACCACGACCATCAGCTCGATCAGTGTGAACCCGTCTTCGTCGTGAAGATCCGACATCCGGATCATGGCGCTCCCCGTCCTCGAGGCGCCGGGCCGTCCAACGCCCACCGTGAGGAGCATCGGAGTCCATCCGGGAACCACTTGAGTCCGCCCGGCGGGCGCCGCGTACCCTATTCGAGGTAATCGCGGAGCTTCTGCGAGCGGCTCGGGTGGCGCAGCTTCGACAGCGTCTTCGACTCGATCTGGCGGATGCGCTCACGCGTGACACCGAACTCGCGGCCGACCTCTTCCAGCGTGCGCGGGTGACCGTCGACGAGACCGAACCGCAGCTGGATCACCTTCTTCTCTCGCTCGGAGAGGGTGTGCAGGACCGACTCGAGCTGCTCCTGCAGCAGGATGAAGCTCGCCGCGTCGACCGGTACGACGGCGTCGGCGTCCTCGATGAAGTCGCCGAGGTGAGAATCCTCCTCCTCACCGATCGGCGTCTCGAGCGAGACGGGCTCCTGCGACACCTTCTGGATCTCGCGCACCTTCTCGGCGCTGATGCCCATGTTCCTGCCGATCTCGTCGGGCGTCGGCTCACGTCCGAGGTCCTGCAGCAGCTGGCGCTGCACGCGCACGAGCTTGTTGATCGTCTCGACCATGTGCACCGGGATGCGGATCGTGCGCGCCTGGTCGGCGATCGCGCGAGTGATCGCCTGGCGGATCCACCACGTCGCGTACGTCGAGAACTTGAAGCCCTTCGCGTAGTCGAACTTCTCGACCGCGCGGATCAGGCCGAGGTTGCCTTCCTGGATCAGGTCGAGGAAGAGCATGCCGCGCCCGACGTAGCGCTTGGCGATGCTGACGACCAGGCGCAGGTTCGCTTCGATCAGCTTGCGCTTGGCCAGCTGACCGTCGCGCTCGACCCGGTGCAGCCACGCCTGCAACTCGTCGTCGCTCTTCGGCCGGTAGCTCTTCGCGATCTTCTCGCGACCGATGCCTTCGACCTTGCCGAACGCGCTGAGCTGATGGTCGCGGATCTCCCAGACCTTGGTCACGCAGACCTTCAGGTCGTGGGGATCGACCTTGGCCTCGTCCTCGTCGCGCAGCTGGACCTGCAGCGCCGTCGACATCTCGCCTGCCTCGATACGGCGGGCGAGATCGATCTCCTGCGGAGCGTTCAGCAGGGGGACCTTGCCGATCTCCTTCAGGTACATGCGCACCGGGTCGTTGGTCGGCGCCTTCAGCAGGTCGACCTCGATGCGCACCTGGGTCGCGGCGTCGGTCTCCTCGCCGGGGACCTCGATCACCTCGATGCCCTCGGTCGTGAGGTGGTCGCCGACCTGGGTGAGGAACTCCTCCACCTGCTCGGGGGTGAAGTCGTCGACCGGGACCGCTTCGAGGAGGTCCTCGGACGTGACGAAGCCACGCTCACGCCCTTTGGCGGTGATCGACTCCTTGACCTCGTCGAGGCTCAACGGGGGTTCATCGCGGGCCGGAACAGCCAACAGGTCTCCTCGGGAGTGGTCGGATGGGGGTTCGGCACGACGACTCAGTGTACGGAACGCAGAACGCGGCGACCCTTCCGCACCGAACGACCGTGCGGCGAGGATCTCGATCAGACGGCGCTGCGGATTCCTTGGCGCAACCGACGGAGCTCGCCGTCGATCGCGACCAGCCTGGCGAAGAGTTCGTCGTAGCCATCGTCGGTGGTCGGGTTCAGCTTCTGGAGCTGCATGCGCAGGGCGTCGCTCTGATGCTTGAGCGCGAACTCTTGGAGTCGCGACCAGACCGAGAGGACGTAGTCGGGACCTCCGTCACCGTCGAGCGGCTCCACCGCGAGGGAGCTGAGCAGTGCACCTAGCCGCTCGTCATCGCCTCCGGCGACGACCGAGGCATCGCCGCCCGCCTCCCGCAGCGCCGCGAGCGCCCTGCGCGCCGCCGCGCCGCGGAAGTGCTCGTCGGTGAGCCGAGGAGCGTACTCGTCGTAGACGACACGGTCGCGCACGAGCAGTTTCAGCATCTCGCGCTCGACCTTGTCACGAGCACTCATCCGTCGAGGCGTCTCGACGACCACCTCGCTCGAACGCCCGTGACGACGGGCGTCGAGCGCCTGCACGACCGAGAACTCGGTCACCCCCGCGAGGTCGGCGACGAGATGCGCGTACTCGCTGCGACGGACCGGGTCGCCGAGTCCCTCGATGAGAGGCATCGCGTCGGCCACGGCCCGCGATTGCCCTTCCACGCTCGAGAGATCGTGGCGGCCGATCGTGCGCCGCACCATGTACTCCACGAGGGGCCGGGCTCCTCTCGCCGCCTCGCGGACCGCGTCGGCGCCGTGCTTCTCGACGAAGTCCGCCGGATCGAGGCCGTCCGGCATGATCATCACCACCGTCTGCACCGACGGGAATCGCTCCTGGAATTCGGCCGCACGCTCGGCCGCGCGGGCGCCCGCCTCGTCGGAGTCGAACGCCATGACCGCCCGCTGGGTGAACCGAGCGAGCTGCCGGAAGTGCCCTTCCCCCAGCGCCGTACCGCAGGTCGCGACCGTGTTCTCGATGCCCGCCTGCGAGAACCCGATCACATCGGTATACCCCTCGACCACGAACACCTCGCCCCTCTTCGCGATCGCCGCGCGAGCCCGATGCAGGTTGTAGAGGACCTCGTGCTTCTTGTAGATCGGCGTCTCGGCGGTGTTCAGGTACTTGGCCTGCTCGCCAGCGCGTGGATCGTTCGGCAGGATGCGGGCGCCGAACCCGATGCCGTGGCCCTGCAGGTCGTGGATCGGGAAGATCAGCCGTCCACGGAACCGGTCTCGCACCGTGCCGTCGTCACCCCGCGTCGCGAGGCCCGCCTCGAGCAGGATCTCCGGGCTCAGATCGCGCGCCTGGGAGAGCCGCCGCAGTAGGAAGTCGGGATACCCGGGGGCGTATCCGACGCCGAACATCTCGACAGCCTCGGCCGAGATGCCACGCTCGGTGACGTATGCTCGGGCATCCTGGGCTTCCTTGCCGTCGGCCAGCATGCGTGCGTAGAGCTCGGCGGCCTGCTCGTTGGCGCGGAACAGGGCCTGCCGGCGGGCGGCGGCCCGCCGGGCTTCGGGCGAATCGCCCTCGTACCGCAGGTGGACCCCCGCCTGCTGCGCGAGGCGCTCGACCGCCT
Source organism: Actinomycetota bacterium (assembly GCA_035697485.1). Classification (NCBI taxonomy): domain Bacteria; kingdom Bacillati; phylum Actinomycetota; species Actinomycetota bacterium. The sequence goes on along the minus strand of DASSCU010000011.1, from coordinate 75,709 downwards.
CGACGTAGCTCAGATGCTCGAGCTCTCGCACGAAGCGGATCGCATCGCCGCCCGCGCCGCAGCCGTGGCAGTAGTACAGCTGCTTCGACGGCGAGATGCCGAACGACGGCGTCTTCTCCTGGTGGAACGGACAGAGCCCGACCATGCGGTCGGCGCCCGCCTTCTTGAGCGTGAGGTACTGCGACGCCAGCTGCACCAGGTCGGTGCGTTCCTTCACCGCCTGGATGTCGTCGTCACGGATGCGTCCGGCCAACGGTTCCTTCCCCTGCTCGCACGGGCGCCTAGAGGTCCCGGTCGAGCAGCCAGCCCCGGGGAAGGAAGAGCCGCTCGTACGTGCGGATCGCGTAGCGATCGGTCATGCCCGAGATGTAGTCGGCCACGTGGGTCGCCAGGTCGCCGGGCGCCCCATGGTACTCCGACGGCATCTCGTCGGGGTGATCGAGGAAGTAGCCGAACAGGTCACGGATCAGCTTCGTCGCGCGCTCGTGGTCGTCGCGCGCGCTCTCGCCCAGGTAGACCTCGCTGAACATGAAGTCGCGCAGGGCGTCGAGCGCAGCGAACACGGGAGCCGAGAGCGCGATCTCGTCGCGGTCGTCGCTCTGGGCGACGAGGTCGCTGACGAGCGTGTCGATGCGGTCTGAGTGCGTGGCCCCGAGCACGCGGACCGCGTCGGCCGGCAGCTCCCTCTCCTCGAGCACCCCGGCCCGGACGGCGTCGTCGATGTCGTGGTTGATGTAGGCGATGCGGTCGGCGAACCGCACGAGCTGCGCCTCGAGGGTGGCGGGCATCGGCGTGGACCACGGGTGGTGCACGATGCCGTCGCGTACCTCCCAGGTCAGGTTCAACCCCGTGCCGTCGTTCTCCAGGTGCTCGACGATGCGCAGCGACTGCTCGTTGTGACGGAACGGCCGCCCGAGGAAAGGGGTGAGCGCCTGCTCGCCGAGATGGCCGAACGGGGTGTGTCCGAGGTCGTGTCCGAGTGCGATCGCCTCGGTGAGGTCCTCGTTCACCCGCAGCGCCCTGGCGCACGTGCGGGCGATCTGGGAGACGTCGAGCGTGTGCGTGAGCCGCACGCGATAGTGGTCGCCCTGGGGCGCGAGGAATACCTGCGTCTTGTGCTTCAGCCGCCGGAACGCCTTGGAGTGCAGGATGCGGTCACGATCGCGCTGGAACACGGTGCGGATGCGGTCGAGCGGCTCGTCGCGATCTCGACCCTTCGTCTCGGCGGCCAGCACGGCGCGCGGCGAGAGCATCTCTCGTTCGAGCTGCTCGGTGCGCTCCCGGGGGGTCGGTGCGGCGCTCACGCGCCCATCGTAGCGGCGACGAGCGACAGCTCTCCCGGATGACGGTGACCCCGGTTCGACGCTGCGCCGAGGCTCGGTCGATGCCCGTCAGTGCCCGGTCACGAGGTAGTACAGGTATGCGAACGTCTCGCGTGCGTAGCCGGGCAGGCGTGTCTCCTCGGTGCGTGCGGCCGACGTCCAGGTGGCCGAGGCATGCCCGTCGATCCCCAGATCGGCCGCCATGGCCTGGATGCGGGCGTTGTGCCACGGATCGGAGACGAGGAACGCGGTCGAGAGGCCACGATCGCGCATCGCACCAGACGCCGCTCGCAGGCTCGTGTACGACGAGTCACCCACCGGCAGCGGAACGACGGCGGCGGCAGGCACCCCTCGGGCGACCAGGTAGTCGCGGCCGGCCTCCGCTTCGGTCGTGCGATCGCCCGGCTGGTTCGCGCCTAGGACGAAGACGGTGCCGGCGCGGCCCTGCTCGAAGAGCAGGGCCGCGTGATCGAGGCGGCCGGCGAACACCGGAGACGGCGTGCCGTCGTACTGTGCGGCGCCCAGCACCACGATCGCGTCCACGCGATCGTGATCGCGCGCGTCGTCGTGATGGGCTTCACGCCAGACCGTGACGGCGCTGAAGGACAGGGCGACGACGGAGGCCACGGCCAGCAGGGAGACCACGGCGAGGAACGGATGGCTTCGGACGAGGCGCACCACCCAAGGCTAGCAACGCCTCCCCCTCCGGCTCAGTCCGTACACAGGATCGTCACGGACGCCGTGAGCAGCACCGGCTCCCCTGTGTCGCTCACGAGACGTTCCGCCTCGACGGGTGACTGTGCGATCGCGCCGATCACGTATCCCTCACCGGCCGCCGCCGGCAGACCCTCGAAGCAGGAGACGGGCGACACGACCAGGGCCGGCCCGAGGGAGTCGCGCACGCGTCGCGTCAGGGCATCGAGATCGTCGGCCCGGGGAGCCGCCTCGATCACCGAGAGCCATCGCTCGTCGGCTGCCGGCGGAACGGACGGAAGAGCCGAGGGTTCCGTCGTCTCACCTCCGCCTCCGCACCCGGCGAGCGCGATCACCACGATCAGCAGGAGACCGGCGAGGTGGATGAGCCGGCTCGTCGTCATGGCGTCACGATCCAGCTGTTCGCCGCGTACCCCGGCAGCCGCTCGCGGAAGGCCGCCAGGGCAGCCGTCGGGTCGGCGTCGACAGGCAGGTGGAGCAGCGCCCCATAGACCCCGGGTCGGATCGCCAACGGGGCGACCGACGAGTCGACGACGTCGACCCGGGAGTCCGGGTACACGGCCATGATCGACGCGGCGACGGCCTCGGCCTCGCCGGTGGTCATGAAGTCTCCGACGATGACCGCCACTTCCTCGGTGTGATCCAGCGTCGGCGTGTCGAGCTCCGGCCAGTCACCCCGAGGGGGAACGTGCACACCGTGGCCGGAACGCCGATCGGGGTCGACCGCGTCGGGTGGATCGGCCATGACCGCTCCGCACCCGATCGTCCGGCCGGCGACCGTCAACAGGAGTCGGTTGTGTTCGGGATCGGGCACGTTCCAGACCAGATCGCCTCGTCGAACTCCCGCCAAGTATCGCTCGCCGGGCAGCCGTCGCGCTCGGTGCACGATCCCCGGTTCGGATCGCCAGAGCTCGAACCGTGGCTCGCCCGTTGCCGAGCCGCGAGCGCTGACACGGACGAAGGACAGCGTGCCGTCGGCGACGATCGGGGTTCGGATCGTCACCCAGCGGTCGCCGCTCGCCCGGAACGAGGTGACCCGTCGCCACCCACCGCCGTCGAGACCGGTGACCCAGAGATCGTCGTACCGGCCGCCTTCGGGGGCGTTGCGAGACGGCCGAGCAGCGACCGCCACAGCCAGCCTGGTCGGCGAGAGGAACACCGGCGAGAAGACCGTGCCGCCGGAGACCGGCCCATCGACCCTGACGATGCGCCCGCCGTCGTGAGGCAGGATGGCCACGCCCCCGCCCGTCGCCCAGGCGAGATCGCCGTCGGGAGACCACGCCGGGTGCGTCGCTTCGGCGTGCACGGGGATGCGGCGCGTGCCGAAGCGTGTGACCACCACGACCTCGTCGGTGCCTGGACGATCGACGACGTACGCGGTGCCGAGCCCTCGTGCGGTCGCCACGTGCCGGATCGTCTCGCCCTCCGCGACCCGGGCGGGCAAGGACCGGCCCGCCGTCGCCGAGACGAGGGTGCCCCCGGCCACGGCCCAGACACCTCGACCCGTCGCGAGGCCGGGCGCCTCGCCTCGGGCGAACACCGGGAGTGGCCTGCACCCCGCCGTGCCCGGCGCCCGCGCCGGAGCGGCCGAGTCGCCGCGTTCCTGACCGCTGACCAGTCCGGCGCCCACCGCGATCATCGCGGTCAGGCCGATCACGAGCTTCCTCACCATTGCTGCCTCCTCCGACCGAACGCTCAATAGTTGGTGACGTACTGGAAGTGCATGGGGTCGGGCGCCGAGTCCCAGTTGAGCCCCCAGAAGAAGCGATGCCCTGGGAACCCGCCTCGCCAGACGTCGGGGATGTACGTGCCGTGGTTCTGGCCGTCGAAACCACGGCCGTTCCAGTGGTCCTGGTAGCGCGGATTGCGCTGCCAGTTCGTGTCGACGGCGGCTCCCCAGGAGTGAACCGACCAGGACGTCGATCCGTCGATCAGCCGGCAGTTGTACGCGCCGATGCCCGGGTACAGGGCGCCGTCACGATGCGCGGCGTTGATGTGGTTGCGGATGTTGAACCCGATGTTGCGGGCAAGGTACGTGTGGTACTCGACGTACGCGCCGGCACCGAACGGATCCCAATCTGCGTGCGGCCACCACGATCGGGCGTTGTTCGCCCGGTTGCTGCACCGGTCTCCGAAGACGTCGTTCAGCTCCGACAGCCCGCTCGGCCTCGGTGGGATGCCGTCCTTCGAGTGGTCGTGCGACCAGTCGGACATATGACCCGCCACGGCCGCGGTCCCGGTGTACAGCGAGAGCCCGACCGCGGCGACGAGGGCGAGCCATACGGCGCTCGTACGGATCGACGAGCCCTGCATGCGAACCACCTCCTGCTCGGGGGAGGTGGGAGGAGCGCAGAGACTAGTGGGTCGGGCCCGATCGTTCGGTGACGCCGATCACGCCGCGGCGTCTACTTCGACGCGACCTCCGCCTCGCCGACCGCCGCCTGTCCGGCCGCGAGGCGCGCCGTCTCGACCCGGAACGGCGAGCAGCTTACGTAGTCGAGCCCGAGGTCGTGGCAGAACACCACGCTCGCCGGGTCGCCCCCGTGCTCGCCGCAGATGCCGAGGTGCAGCGACGGGTTCGCTCCCTTCCCGGCCTCGACGGCGGTGCGCATGAGCGACCCCACGCCCGGCCGGTCGATCGTCACGAAGGGGTTGGCGGGCACGAGCTTGCGCTCCTCGTACATGCCGACGAACTTGCCGATGTCGTCACGGCTGAACCCGAACGCGGTCTGCGTGAGGTCGTTCGTGCCGAACGAGAAGAACTCGGCCGTCTCGGCGATCTCGCCCGCCGTCACCGCGGCCCGAGGCAACTCGATCATCGTGCCCCACTCGAGGTGGTCGAGCGTGACCTCCTCGCGCTCGAGGATCTCGGTCGCCACCGGCTCGAGCTCGGCGCGCATCTGCGACAGCTCCGGGGCCGTCGCCACGAGCGGGATCATGATCTCCACCTTCGGGTCGGCTCCCGCCCGCTTGACCTCGACCGCCGCCTCGACGATCGCCCGCACCTGCATCGCGTAGAGCCCGGGCTTGACGATGCCGAGGCGTACCCCTCGGAGACCGAGCATCGGGTTCGTCTCGTGCAGCTCGTTCACCTTCTGCAGTACGCGCTCCTGCTCGGCGACGTCGTTGCCGTTCGCCTTACCCAGGGCCACGTCGACGGCGAGCTCGACCTGATCGGGCAGGAACTCGTGCAAGGGCGGATCGAGCAGCCGCACGGTGACCGGCAGGCCGCTCATCGCCGTGAAGATGCCGACGAAGTCGCCGCGCTGCAGCGGCAGCAGGGTGTCGTAGGCGGCCTGTTCCTCTTCGGCGCTCTCCGCGAAGATCATCTGTCGCACCGCCAGCACGCGTTCCTCACCGAGGAACATGTGCTCGGTGCGGCACAAGCCGATCCCCTCGGCCCCGCGATCGCGGGCGTTCACCGACTGATCGGGCGTATCCGCGTTCGCCCGCACCCTCAGCCGGCGGCGCTCGTCGGCCACCGCCATCAGGCGTTCGAACGATCTCCAGAGGGTTTCCTCGCGGGCCTCGGCGTCGCCCTGGCGGGCCCGCTCGAGCAGCGACTCCTGAAGAGGAAGCTCGCCGACGAACACGTGACCGGTGAAGCCGTCGATCGTGATCGTGTCGCCCTGACGCACGATCGTGCCGTTGGCGTTGAACTCACCGTCGGCCACACGGAGCTTGATCGCGTCGGCGCCGCAGACCGCCGGGATACCTTCTCCGCGCGCGACGACGGCCGCGTGCGAGTTCGTTCCGCCCGCGCTCGTGAGGATGCCCTGGGCCGCGATCATGCCGTGGTAGTCGTCGGGGGTGGTCTCCCGGCGCACGAGGATGACCCGCTCCCCGGCCTGTCCGCGAGCCTGCGCATCATCGGCCGTGAACACCACCGCGCCGGTCGCGGCGCCGGGCGAGGCGTTGAGCCCGGTTGCGATCGGGGTCGCACCGGTCGCGTCGACCCTGCGCTTGAACAGCTCCTCGAGCCTGTTCGCGTCGACCCGCAGCAGCGCCTCGGCCTCGTCGATCAGGCTCTCCTCGAGCATGTCGTAGGCCATCACCCACTCGCCGAACGCGGTGCGCTTGCCGACCCGGGTCTGCAGGATCCAGAGTCGGCCCTTCTCGATCGTGAACTCGATGTCGCACATGTCCCGGTAGTGCTGCTCGAGCGTGTGCATCACGTCGCGCAGCTGTGCGTACGACGTCGGGTCGACATGCTCGAGGTCGGCGAGCGGCAGGGTGTTGCGGATGCCGGCGACCACGTCCTCCCCTTGCGCGTTGCCCAAGTAGTCGCCGTAGGGGACCTTCTCGCCCGTGGCCGGGTCGCGCGTGAACGCGACGCCGGTGCCCGAGTCGTCGCCGCGGTTCCCGAAGACCATCGACTGCACGTTCACCGCAGTCCCGAGGGTGTCGGAGATCTTGTTCTGGCGCCTGTAGTCGATCGCGCGCTTGCCGTTCCAGCTCTTGAAGACGGCCTCGATCGCGAGACGCATCTGCTCCCGGGGATCGATCGGGAAGTCCTGGCCCGTGTGCTCGTGGTAGATGCCGAGGAACTCGCCCGTGAGCTGCTCGAGGTCGTCGGCGTCGAGGTCGGTGTCGGTCGCCCCCTCGCCCTTCCGCTCCTTCGCGTTGTCGAGAGCTTCCTCGAACGCGTCGCCGGGCACGTCCATCACGATCTTGCCGAACATCTGGATGAACCGCCGATACGCGTCCCGTGCGAACCGCACGTCGCCGCCCGACTGCTCGGCGAGACCCTTCATCGACTCCTCGTTGAGCCCCAGGTTCAGGACCGTGTCCATCATGCCGGGCATCGAGAACTTGGCGCCAGAACGCACGCTCACGAGCAGCGGGTCGGAAGGATCGCCGAGCCGCTTGCCCATCGAGGACTCGAGTGTCTGCACGTGCTGTTCGACCTCGTCCATCGATCCGGAGGGGAAGCCGCCCTCGGCCAAATAGCTCAGGCACGCCTCGGTGGTGATCGTGAACCCGTGGGGAACGGGCAGCCCCATGTTCGTCATCTCGGCGAGGTTGGCTCCCTTCCCGCCGAGCAGGTCCTTCATGTCCTTGTTGCCTTCAGAGAAGTCGTAGACGTACTTGGTCACGGCATGCCTCCGGCACGGTCGATGCGGTTCGGAGCCGCCAGTCTACGGCGAGGTCGCGACGCTTCCGCGGAAAAGCTCAATAGCAGAGCTGGCGGACGATCGGTCCGTCGACCCGGAAGAGGCTGACCTGCTCATCGGTCGAGCTCACATACCTGGCCTCATCAGGTTCGACCAGCGTGATCGTGCCGATGTCGCTGTTGATCGCAGAGTCGGGCTTACGGTCCGGCATCACGTAGACGGGCTCCCAGAAGCTGCCGTCGAAGTCGACCAGCCAGTCGAGCCCGCAGTGGGGCACCTCGAATCGGTAGATGGCGCCGCGCTCGGCGGGCCCTGACCGTGGCCAGAAGCGATAGCCGCGCTCGTCGCTCACGAATTCCGACCGGTAGTCGTCGCGGATCGGAGGAGGGAGCTCGGTGAGCTGCTGTTCCGGGTCGAACGCCAACGAATCGAGGACCCTCCACGCCGCGGCCGACCGAGCTGGGTCCCGGTAGGCTTCCTCACCCATCGCCACGAATGCGTAGAAGTCTCTGCCCGACGGACGGTCCGAGAACGGGATCCACCATGCGCGGAGCCCCTCGATCGCCATCGACGTGCCTTCCAAGCATGCCTCGTCGCCGGAGGGGCAACCCGTGCCCGGACCGAAGCCCGACGGCCGGGTCGGGAAGTCCAGACCCCCCGAGCGCCCGACTCGTTCCTGCACCGTGAGGAACACGTCGCCCGGGCCGATGTCGGCGATCGCATTTCCGGGGAGGACCGCCTCGGTGGGTGCCGTGCCGCCGGGTCGAAGCGGGAACGTTCCGATCGACAGGATCTCGCGAGGATCGAAGAGATCCGGCGCCAGGCTCTCGTCTGCGCTCGTCCACCCTGTCGGGTACTCCACCCGGAAAGCGTTCCGCCCGAGGTTCTGGTAGGTGATCGTCGGCGTGACCTCTGTGGGGTTCGGGCGCGACTCGACGAGGCGGACACCCCGCGCGACCTGTAAGCCGTCTTCCACGGCCGCTCTGCTCGCGTTTGGGCCGTGCCAAAGGTAGACACGGGCGCACCCGGTCGTTCCGCAGAGCTTCCCGTCGCGCCAGGTCCAGCCGACATTGGCGTCGTCATCGCGCTCAGCTCCCAACACGAGCGTCGTCGGCTCGGCGGCGCCCGTTCCGACGAACGGATCAACGAACACGATCACGTCGGAATCGGGGACGTCCGGTGGGAGCTCAGACGCGACCGATTGGACCCCGCGCAGATCGGCAGAGGAGTCGGTCACCAGGCTCGTGCGGAGTCCTTGGACGATATCCCGAGGGCCTCCGACTGATCGCGTCGCGAACACACGCCAGCCGTCGGGGACCGGCATCGTCCAGCGGTAGTCCGGCGACGCGAACGTCCTGGACGCGCGGGCTCCCGCGATACTGCCGTCTGCTTCCTTGCCGACCTGGGTTGCCGCGAGCCCGACCGCCGCGATGAAGACCACGACGGTGAGCAGGGCCGCAGAGAGCACGGCGAGTCGCCGGCTCGTCCCCCTGCGCATCAGCAGCCCGGGGTCGGGCGACCGCGGCCGGAGGTCGGTCACCGCGTCCTCAAGGGCTGCCCCGAGGGGCTCGTCGCGGTCGTCGGTCTTCATGCTTCCGGCTCCTTCACGCCGAGCGTCTCGCGCAGAGACGCGCGGCCACGCGCCACGTGCACGCGTACCGTGCTCGCGCTCAAGCCGAGCATCGAAGCCACCTCGTCGGTCTCGAACCCTGCCCAGTCGCGCAGAGTGACCGCCTGCCGCTGGCGGAGCGAGAGTCGGGCGAGGGCAGCGAACACCTCGGCGCGATCGAGCGCCGTGCCTGTCTCGTCACGACTCGATGGACGCTCGACCACGTCGCCGACGACTTCCCGGCGAGCCCGGGTCCGTCGCTTCGAGCAGAGCCGCATCGCCGTCGTGTACACGTATCCGCCTGCGTGGTCGTCGTCGTGCATCTGTCCCCACCGTGGCCACGATCGCGAGAACGCCTCTGCCGCGATCTCTTCTGCGGCGGCCACGTCGAGGGTCACGAGGGCGCACGCCCGCACCAACTGCGGATATCTCGCCCGGAAGAACCGCTCGAAGCCCTCACGGTCGGCCACCACACGGTTCTATCCCGACGATCGCCTATGCGCTTACAGCGAGAGGGAAAGATCGCATCGAGTTGTGCTCGCGGACTTGGGACTAAGCTCCGGCCATGGATCGGGCCGCGACCGTCGCAGCTCTGTCGCACGTCGAGCTCTTCCGGGGAGTCGGCGACGTCACCCTCGGTCACGTCGCCGACATCTCCTCCGAGTGGTCGATCCCACTCGGGCAGCACGTCTACTTCGCGGGGGACCTCGCGACCGAGTTCTACGTCGTCGTCACCGGCCGGGTGCGGGCGTTCATCCCAGGTTACGGAGAAGAGATGACGGTGACGATCGTCGAGCCGGGGCAGCTCTTCGGCGAGATGGCGCTGCTCGACGGGGGTCCGCGCGCCGCGACCGCGATCGCGATCGAGCCGACCGTGCTGCTCGAGGTCGACCGTGCTCGCTGGCTGACGCTCGCCTCCGAGGATCCCGCGCTCACCCATCGGGTCCTCGCGGCACTGGGAGCCTCGGTCCGCACGTACGCGAGCCACATCGTCGACTTCCAGTTCCTCGACCTCGAGATCCCCGACGTGCCCCCTCCGCCGATCTCCGACACCGCCTAGGCGACCCTTCAAACGTCGGCGTCGGCGGCACCCGCAAGCGCGGCGCGAACCTGAGCGTCGCCGGTGGTCGCGATCGCCATGGTGACCCGCGTGGCGCTCGGTCGACCGACGATCCCCGGGGCGTCGTCCGCGGCGAACCACTCCCTCGCCGCCTGCTCGAACGCGTCGGCGTCGGCCCTCGAGTCCCATGCCGTCGCGAGGACGACCGCTGCGTCGTCGCCGTCGGTGAACGCGCGGTAGAGGCCGCCGTCCCAGCCTGCAGCAGCTGCATCGGCGGTGGCTGATTCGAGGCGCAGGCCCAACATCGCCGCCAGCCAGGCCTCCCCCACCTGCATCACGTCGAGGTCGCCCCAGCCGTCGCCGAGCTCGCTCGAGAGGTCGGGGACGTCGACCGGCGACGGACGATCCGACGGGTAGCGCTCGGGGTGCAGGATCTGCTCGGTGGTGAGAGGAAACGTGCGGAGCGCCTCGTCGATCTCGGCGACGCCGCCGTTCGCGTCGAGCTGGGTGATGAAGCTCTGCCCGGCGGCGTAGGGCCACAGCTGGAGCTCGGCGACGAACGGCGGCACCGCGTCGGGCATGCCGCCACCTCCGTCGAGCCCGGAGAAGTCGCCGTCGGCTGGCGGGAACTCGAACAGGACCCTGATCGAGAAGAACTGGGCGCTCCCCTCGACGGCGCCGAGGGCCGCCTGGAACGCTTCGTCACGGCAGGCGGCTGCGACCTCGTCGATGCGCGCGAGGTCGAAGTGCTGGTCATCGATCGCGTGTGTCAGCTCGTGGGCCAGCGTCACTCGTTCCAGGAGGTCGAGATCGCCGTCGGCTCTGTAGACCAGCTCGCCGTCGAGCGGGTTGTAGAACCCCACCACCTGGCCCGTCTGGTACGCGAGCAGCGCGTCGCGGATCGAGCCCGTATCGGGCAGCACCCCGATCGTCTGCCAGGCGACGGAGCGCCGGTCGTAGAACTCCTTCGGATACGTCTCGTCGAATGCCCCTTCCAGCTTCGCCGCGATCTCGTCGGCGCTGACCGGTTGCACGACGACGTCGCGGAGGAACTCCCGCTCCCGGACCTGCTCGACCTGCGCCTCCAACTCCTCGACGTCGGCCGGCGTGTCGGCCGGTGCGCCGTCGTCATCGGTGCCGGTGGGGGTGGGGCCGACACAGAGTGCCCGCATCGCCCCGAGGGCACGCTCCTCGCCGGTGTGCACGGGGTCGACGGTGAGGCCGGTGCGACCGGCTGCCTCGCTCGGACCGCCGACCGCCGATCCCGACGCTTGGGGGGATCCGATCTCGATGCTGATGCCGTCGCCCGAGCATGCCGCCGCCACCGTCGCGAGGACGGCGACGATCGCAGCGAGGCGCGCGCGCCTCACGACCGCCTCGGCACGAGCACGCTCAGCACGGCGAGCACGACCGCGCCAGCGGACAGCGCGATCGAGGCCCACAGCAGGCCGCTCTCGCGTAGGAACTCTCTCGCCGCGATGCCCAGCAGGACGCCGGCCGCGAGCATCGCCACGAACCCTGCGGCGTACAGCACCATCGAGCCGCGCGGCCGGGGGGTCGGTGCCTCGTCGTTCACAGACGCTCCCGCAGGTACGCCACCAGGCCGTCGATCGCGACGCGATCCTGCTGCATCGTGTCGCGCTCTCGCACCGTCACCTGGCGGTCGTCGAGCGAGTCGAAGTCGACGGTCACGCAGAACGGCGTGCCGACCTCGTCCTGCCGTCGGTACCGGCGCCCGATCGCTCCGGCGTCGTCGTACTGGGTGATCCATTCGGGCTTGACCAGGTCGTGCACGAGGCGGGCCTCGGGCACGAGCTTCTCGTTGCGCGACAACGGCAACACGGCCACCTTGATCGGCGCGAGGTCGCGGTGCAGCCCCAGCACCGTGCGCTTGTCGGTGTCGCCCTTCGCGGTTGGCACCTCCTCGACGCGATACGCGTCGAGCAGGAACACGAGCAGCGCCCGATCGACGCCCACGGCCGGCTCGACCACGTACGGCAGGTACCGCGATTCCTGCTCCTGATCGAAGTACGTGAGGTCCTCGCCGCTTGCGGACTGGTGCGCGTTCAGGTCGTAGTCCGTGCGGTTCGCGATGCCCTCGAGCTCCTGCCAGCCGAACGGGAACTCGTACTCGACGTCGGTGGCCGCCTTCGCGTAGTGCGCGAGCTCTTCCGCGTCGTGCGGGCGCAGCTGCAGCTTCTCCTTCGACACCCCGAGCTCGAGGTACCAGTTCAGACGCTGCTCGACCCAGTACTCGAACCACTCCTCGTCGCTGCCGGGCTCGACGAAGAACTCCATCTCCATCTGCTCGAACTCGCGCGTGCGGAAGATGAAGTTCCCCGGCGTGATCTCGTTGCGGAATGACTTCCCGATCTGGGCGATGCCGAACGGGAGCTTCTTGCGAGACACGGTCTGGATCGCCGAGAAGTTCACGAACATGCCCTGGGCCGTCTCGGGACGCAGATACGCGACGGCGTCGTCGTCCTCGATCGGGCCGAGGAACGTCTTCAGCATCAGGTTGAACTGCTTCGGCTCGGTGAACTCGGCCCCACCACAGTTCGGACACGTCACGATGCCGTTCGCATCGGCCGCGAGGTGATCCTCACGCCAGCGCTGGTGGCAATTCGTGCATTCGACGAGCGGGTCGTGGAACGTGTCGAGGTGTCCGCTCGCCTGCCAGACACGGGGGCTCGTGATCACCGCGGCCTCGACGCCGACGACGTCGTCGCGCAGTTGCACGGTCGAGCGCCACCAGGCGTTGCGGATGTTCCGCCGCAGCTCGACCCCGAGGGGGCCGTAGTCCCACGACGAGCGCAACCCGCCGTAGATCTCCGCGGACTGGAACGCGATGCCCCGGCGCTTCGCGAGGCTGGTGACGGCCTCCATGAGGTCGGTCATCGGTGCGGGTCTCCCTTCTCCCGGCCGCTGGCGGCGGCCGCTGGCGTGGAGACCATCGTACCGGTGTCCCGCACACGGACCCGGACCGCAACGGGAACGTCACGACCGCGCCGTTCGGTCAGTCGTCCTCGCGCAGCGCCCCGAACCGACGGGTGCGCTTCTGGAAGTCGCGGATCGCCTCGAAGAGCGTCTCGCGCGTGAAGTCCGGCCAGAAGACGGGCGTGAACCACAGTTCGGAGTACGCGACCTCCCACAGCAGGAAGTTCGAGATGCGCTCCTCGCCGCTCGTGCGGATCAGCAGGTCGGGTTCAGGCATGTCGGCGTGGTACAGGCGCTTGGCGATCTCGCGCTCGTTCACCTTCTCGGGCTTGAGCGTGCCGTCCCGGACGTCACGCGCCAGGTCCTTCACCGCATCGACGATCTCCGCTCGGCCTCCGTAGTTGAACGCGATCGTGAGCGTCATGCCCGTGTTGTCACGCGTGAGCTGCTCGGAGATTCGCATCTCCTTCAGCACGCTGCGCGGCATGCGCCAGTCGCGCCGGCCGGCCCATCGGATGCGCACGTTCATGCCGTTGAGCTCGTCGCGACGGCGCCGCAGCAGATCGCGGTTGAAGTTCATCAGGTAGAGCACCTCGGGCTGGGGGCGCTTCCAGTTCTCGGTGCTGAACGCGTAGACCGTGAGCCATCGCACGCCGACCTCGTTCGCGCCCTTCACGGTGTCCCAGAGGGCCTCCTCACCGGCGCCGTGGCCCTCGGTACGGGCCAGCCCTCGCTGCTGCGCCCACCGGCCGTTGCCGTCCATCACGATCGCGACGTGCTCGGGCACGCGCGAGCGATCGATGTCGAGCAGGAAGCTCATGTCGCCGTCCTCACCAGCATCGGCACCGATTTCATCCGCCGCTCCAGGTGGTACTCGGCGAAGCCGTACAGCAGGCTTCGGGTCTCCTTGCGCACGCGGGGATCGGGTTCCAGCACGGCTCCCGCGTCACCCAGATCGGCGAGTGCCAGCGTCGCGAGGTACTCGAGCGCCGCTCGGGAGCACGGACCGGCGCCCTGCTCGGCGCATCGTGCGCAGACGGCGCCGCCGAGCCCGGCGTTCCACAGCTGCGGATCGCGGTCGCCGCAGACGGCACATGCGGTGAGCGAGGGGTGGAACCCCGAGAGCGACAGCAGCTTCAGCATGAAGGACTCGGCAACGGCTGCCGGGTCGCCCGGCCCCGCGTCGAGCGCGCGGCAGCCCGCGAGCAGCAACAGGGTGAGACGCACGTTCCGCTCGTGTTCCTCGGCGACCCGGTCGACCGCCTCGAGCATCGTCTCGCCTGCGGCGAACCGCGCGAGGTCCTCGCGGATCCTCATGTGCGGCGCGATGATCTCGGCCTGGGTCACGGTGTCCAGCGCGCCGCGTCCCCGGTACAGCATCAGGTCGACGTGGGTGAACGGCTCGAGCCGCGCGCCGAAGCGGCTCTTCGTCTTGCGGATGCCCTTGGCCACCGCGCGCACCTTGCCGGTGCCTTGGGTCATGACGGTGACGATCTTGTCGGCCTCGCCGAGCTTGTACGAGCGCAGGACGATGCCCTGTTCCTTGTAGGGCGGCATCCGCGAATCGTAGCGCCCGCACCCTCGCCAACACCCCAGCGGAAGTGTGTTCTTTCCGTTGCGGCCCATGTCACTGAGCGGCGTGCAGACACCCTCGACCGCGGGCGGCGAGCGTGGTCCGATGGCCACCGTGAACCGTTCGGAAGGTTCCATACGACAGGGAGGGTGATGACGATCCACGCAGACGAGGACGACGCGCTCCTGCGTGCGGTGGCCCAGGGAGACCGGCCGGCGCTCGAAGTGCTCTACCGCCGACACGCTCCCTGGCTCCTGGCGCGCCTGCGGCGTCGGTGCGCGGACCCCGGCCTGGTGGAGGAAGTCGTTCAAGACACGTTCGTCGCCGTGTGGCGAGGCGCCGGACGTTATCGGGGCGCCGGCGAGGTCCCCGCGTGGATCTGGGGCATCGGCATCCGCCGGCTGATCGATCGGCTGCGACGGACGCCGGATGCGGTCACCCGGCGAGGGGCGAACGATGACACGGTGGTCTCCGCCGAGGATCAAGTGCTGCTCGGCGTGGAACACGGCGATCTCGGCGAGGCACTCGGACGTCTCTCTCCCGAGTTGCGCGCCGTGATGCAGGCCACCGTGCTCGACGGGCTCACGACGAAGGAGGCGGCCACCCTGCTCGGCATCCCTCAGGGAACCGTGAAGACCAGAGCGGCGCGGGCGCGCCGAGAACTGCGAGAGGTACTGGCATGACGACGACCTGGCACGCCGACCCTGGGACGCTCTCGGACTACGCGGGCGGGACGCTCGACGACGTGCGGGCGACCTCCCTCGAGGCCCACCTGCTCACGTGCGACCGCTGCCGGAACGGGCTCGCGTCCTCGACGCCCACCGAGAGGGTCGACCGCGTCTGGGGAGGGGTCGTCGAGACGATCGACGCGCCGCGCCGGAGCGTCGTGGAGCGCCTCCTGCTCGCTCTGCGGGTACCCGAGCACATCGCCCGCCTGCTCGTCGCGACCCCGTCGCTGCGCGCGTCGTGGCTCGTCGCCGAAGCGCTCGTGCTGGGGTTCGCCGTGATCGCTGCCAACGGCGCGAGCGGCCGCGACGAGGATGTCGCCCTCTTCCTCTTCCTCGTGGTGGCGGCCCTGCTGCCGGTGGCAGGGGTGGCCGTCGCCTTCGGCCCGGGCGTCGACCCCGCCTACGAGATCGGCGCCGCGGCGCCCATGCGAGCTGACCGCCTCTTGTTGATCCGGGCCGCAGCCGTGCTCGTGACCTCGATGTCGATCACCGCCCTCGCTGCGCTCGCGCTGCCTGGCCTGGACGCGATCGCGGCGGCCTGGCTGCTGCCGGCGCTCGGGCTCACCGTCGCCACCCTCGCGCTCGGCACGTGGCTCCGACCCTTCGTCGCCGCCGGCGTCGTCGCGCTCGGGTGGGTCGCCCTCGCAGCCGGCGCGGCGGTGAGCGCGCAGGATCGGTTCGCCGTCTTCCGGCCCGCCGCGCAGGTCGCGTGCCTCATCGTGATCGGTGCATCGACCGCGGTCTTGGCTCACCGTCACACCGTCTACGAAGGAGGCATCGTCGTATGAGCGCACCGACCATCGAGATCGCCGACGTCCGCAAGCGGTTCGGTCGGACCTCGGCCCTGCAGGGGGTGACGTTCGACATCACCGCCGGGATCACCGCCCTCCTCGGCCCCAACGGCGCCGGGAAGACCACGTTGATGCGGATGATGGCCACCGTGCTCGCGCCCGACGACGGGCGCCTGCACTTGATGTCGTGGGATCCTCAGGCCGCCGACGAGCGCCTCGCGATCCGCCGTCGCCTCGGCTACATGCCCCAGGAACCGGGTTTCCACCGATCGTTCACGGCGTTCGAGTTCGTGGACTACGTGGCGATCCTGAAGGAGATGACCGACCGGCGAGCCCGTCACGACGAGGTCCGCCGCGTGCTCGGCCTCGTCGGTCTCGAAGGCGAGTCCGGTCGGAAGATCAAGGCGTTGTCGGGTGGCATGCGCCGTCGGGTCGCGCTCGCCCAATCACTGCTCGGCGATCCGGACCTGCTCGTGCTCGACGAGCCGACCGCCGGCCTGGACCCGGAACAACGGCTGCGCTTCCGCGAGCTCGTCTCCGATCGCACGGCCGACCGAACGGTGGTGCTCTCGACCCATCAGACCGAGGACGTCGCCGCCCTGTGCCAGCGGGTCGTCGTGATGCTCGACGGGCAGGTGCTGTTCGAAGGCACGCCTCGGGAGCTCACCGACGTCGCCGACGGCCGCGTGTGGCTCGCGGACGAGCGTGCGGTCGGCGCCCGGTTGTCGTGGCGCACGGCCGACGGCGCACATCGCAACATCGGCGACGCGCCGGCAGGCGCGGTGCTCCTGACCCCGACGCTGGAGGACGGATACCTGCTGCTCGTCGGCGACCGCGCCTTGGCGGCGGACGAGGCCGCGTGATGGCGACGTCGATGCGAGCGACGATCGATGAGGCACGGTCCTCAGCGGTGCCGGCGGGCACCGGCCGGCCACGCTTCGGCTTGATCTGGTCGATCGGACGCATCGAGGCCAAGCAGATGCTGCGGCATCCGGCCTTCCTGCTGTCCGTTGCCTTCGCACTGCTCCTGTTCCGAGGCGCGATCGGGGCGTCCTCGGAGACGGGGCTCGAGCTGAACCTGGCGTGGCTCGTCGGCGGGCTCGCGGTCGGCACGCTGATCGGATGCGTGCTCACGGCGAACGTCGCGACCGTTCGGGCCCGCCGCGACCGCCTCGTCGAGCTCTACGGATCGCTCCCCGCCCCGACGGAGGCGCGGACGGCCGGGTTGCTCCTCGGGCTCGCGCTCGGCATCGGCGGGTTCAGCGTCGTCGTGGGCGCGGTCGCGTGGTACGCATTCGAACGTCTCGACGACGATCTCGCGACCGGCGCCGATCCGTTCCTCTACGGCCAGTACCTGCTCGCGGTCGTGGCCCTCGGGACGTTCGGCGTGGCCGTGGGCCGCTGGATCCCGACCGTGCTCGGAGGTCCCCTCGTCGTGGTCGCGCACGTGTTCTCCGGCGTGATGTGGATCGTGCCGTGGATCGCGATCACATCCTCGGGTATCAGCGTCCCCTGGCACCTTGCCTACCTCGTCGCCGTGATCGTCGGCTTCGCCGCCCTGGCCTTCACACGCGATCGCAGGACGGTTCTGCGCGTCGTTCTCGCGATCGCTGCCCTCGGCGTCGCGGTCGTCGCGGCGGTGCAACAGACCCCGCCCGGCGGCTACTGATGGCCGTCCGGGGGGACACCACGTTCGGTCTCCTCCTTCGCCCCAGCGCCCGTACGACGCGATGGATGCCGCTGGCCGTGATCGTGGTCGTCGCGATCGCGGTGGTGCGCGAGGGATCTCGCGACGGGCGTGACCCAGCCGCGGTCGCGCTGCCCATCGCGACGACCTTGCTCGGCATCTGGATCTGCCTGACGTTCGAGGACGATGCCGCCGAGCTGACTTCACCGGCGCCCGTGCCTCTGTGGCTGCGGCGCTCCGTGCGGGCCTCGGTCACGGTGTCGGCCACCGCGCTCGTATGGTTCGGGTTGACGTGGGTCGGGACCCTCGAGGGCCCCACCGTTCCGACGGCCGCGATGTTCGTCAGCATCTCGTTGGTCGCGTTGGCGAGTGCCGCGATCGCGACACGCCGCATGCCGTCGGATCGATCGGGTATCACCGCGACCGTCGGGGTGGTCGGCGTGACCGTTGCCCTTCCCTTCGCGCTCGGTCTCTCGCTGGATCGCCCGATCGCGATCGATCCGTCGCGGGTGGTGATCGGGGACCCCGTGAGCTACTGGGTGACGATCGGCGCGATCGCGATCCTCCTGCTCGCGCTCGCGCATCGCGATCCTGCGGTGCCCGGCATCATCGCTCGGCTCCGGCGGCCGGCCAGCCCGCGACCGACAGTACGGGTGCCTGCGCAGGAGGGCCGTTGATGGACCTCGGTGGCGCGACCGCGACCCGCGGTACCGGTCACGCTCGAGGTCCGCGATGTCGGTCGGCTCCCGAAGCCGATCGAGGTCGCCGTCTACTTCTGCTGCGTCGAGGCGATGCAGAATGCCTCGAAGTACGCGAAGGCCTCGACGCTCACGGTCACGGTCAGGCGATCGATCGACGAGGTCGCGTTCTCCGTCGGCGACGACGGCGACGGGTTCGAGCCCACCACCGCTCGGCGGGGGATCGGCATGCGGAGCATGTCCGAGCGGATCCGAGCGCTGGGAGGTGAGCTCGAGGTTCGCTCACGTCCGGGTGCCGGCACCGCGGTGACGGGTTGGCTTGCCGTGAGCTCGAGCGGCGGAGACGCTCGCCCCGAGCATCGGTGGACGTCAACGTTCGACGGCGCCGACGCGTAGGAAGGTCGGATGGAACGCACATTCTCCTGTATCCGACCTCGTGGACCCGATGAGAGGGCACACCGGCTCTCGAACGGTCGGCCCGGCCCCCGCTCACCAGGTAGGCTGGAGTCCTCGGGATCCACCCGAGGGTTCGCGCAGAGCGATCGCGACGGCCCGCCTCTCGCCGCCACTCGCCCCCACGGATCCGCGACGCACCGCGAAGGGGGAATGCCGTGACGAAGGCACGAGGGACCGATCGGGTCCAGTACGGACCGCCGGGATCAGGCAAGGGCGCGACGTCCCGCGCCTCGCACGGCCGCCTCTGCGACGAGCCGGGGTGCACGACCGTGCTGTCCACCTACAACGCATCGACGACGTGCTGGCTGCACACGGGGGCGACCCCGAAACATCCGCTAGCGCGCTCCTGAGGCCAGAGTCCTGGCCGGCAATCGTCCTGCGAGCGGTTTCAGTCGAGGCCACACCCTGCCGAAACACCAATGGCGAGCCGGGCAGACCGGCCGCCCGAAGTCGGAGCATGGGAGGCCGGTGCGTGAGCGACACGATGACACAGACCCAGAGCGCGACCGATCGGGTCGGCGCCGGGTCGCTGCTCGACCAGGTGATCGCGCGATTCCGCGAGCAGAATCCCGGGTTCCTGATCGGCGACGACGTCATCCGCCGCTACCACCTCGCGATGCAGTCCCGTGGGTTCGTGATCCTGTCAGGCGCGAGCGGTACGGGTAAGACGTGGCTCGCCCAGGCCTACGCCGACGCGATCGGCGCCCGCCCGAAGCTCGCCGCGGTCGACCCGAGCTGGTCGTCGAACGAAGATCTGCTGGGCTACCTCTCTCCCCTCGACGGCTTCTACCACCACACTCCCTTCAGCGAGTTCGTGCAGGAGTCTGCCCGTGAGTGGAGCTCCGCCGATCTCGCCGGCCGAACGGCTCGCGAGTTCCACGTGATCCTCGACGAGATGAACCTCGCTCGCGTCGAGCATTACTTCTCGCGCTTCCTCTCGGCGATGGAGGTCCGGTCGCGCGAGGGCATCGCGCGGCTCGACCTCGCTCCCGGCCACACGGTCGAGCTCACGCCGAACCTTCGGTTCGTCGGCACCGTGAACATCGACGAGACGACCCATGGGTTCGCCGACAAGGTCTACGACCGAGCGCAGCTGCTGGAGCTGCCACTGCAGCGCAACTACGTCGTCGAGTACATCAGCGAGGAGCCCTACGGTGAGGTGCTGCTGCGGGTCTGGGACGCCCTGCGGCCGATCGCGCCGTTCGGGTTCCGCGTGCTCGAGGAGATGCACCACTACGTGATCGCCGCCGGCGAGGTCGGCGTCGACTGGAAGGTCGCGCTCGACGAGCAGTTCGTGCAGAAGGTGCTGCCACGGGTGCGCGGCGCGGACGGCCGCCTCGACGAGGGGCTCGAGGCGTTCGAGCGAGCGCTCGGCCCCGACTTCCCGCTCGCGACCGAGAAGGTGCGGCTGATGCGCGAGGACTACGCGACGCATGGCTTCGCCAGCTACTTCTGAGCCGGCCGACGCTCCGGAGCGTCCCGCGGCGCGGGTGCCGATCGAGACCCTGCGCGACATGGTGCGCGGTGTCGACGGCCGGCCGGGCCTCGTCGACGTGCTCCCCCGGTTGCAGGAACGCCACCGTCTCGACCTGATCCGCGTGGAACGCTGGACGTCGGGGGACCTCGCCCGTCATCCCGAGCCGCGCGAGCTGATCCGCAGCCGGCGCAAGCCCGGGAACCTCGACGAGTTCGGCCGGCTGAAGCGCATCTTCGACGCCCGCCGCGTGCTCACCCCCGACATCCATGAGAACCGGGTCGTGCTGCACGCGGTGCGCGAGGTCCGGAAGGCGCTCGAGGCGAGCGATGACCCCGACGCGGCCGTGCTCCTGTTCGAGCTCGACGCCGCCCTCGCGCAGGCGCCGTACCTCGACGACGTGGGGCGGCTGCGCGGCCTGCCCGGCGTGCCGACGGCCACGCTCGCCGGCGACCCCCTCTACCGCACCATGTACCAGGCGTGGCTGTCGCTCCGACGGGCAGAGGAGTCCAACGCCTGAGCCTCAGGCGCCCATCGGGTGCCAGACGGTCTTCATCTCCGTGAACGCCGTGATCTCGTAGGGGCTCTGCGCCGCGTCGTCGAACGGATCGGTGTCGGATGCGCGGTGCACTCGCTTCACGTTGTCGGCGGCAGCACGCTCGGTGTCGGCGAGCAGCTCGGCCGGCACGCCGGTGACGTCGAGTGCGTTCACGTCCATGTGGCTCGCGAGCCACGGCACGAGCTCGGCCGTGCGCCCGGTGAGGATGTTCACGACCCCGCCCGGCACGTCGCTCGTCGCCAGCACCTCGGCGAGCGAGACGGCGGGCAGCGGCGAGCGCTCGCTCGCGATCACGACCGCGGTGTTGCCGCTCACGATCGCCGGCGCCACCCGCGAGACGAGTCCGAGCAACGCCTGGTCGCCCGGCGCGACGATCCCGACGACGCCGGTGGGCTCGGGCAGCGTGAAGTTGAAGTACGGGCCGGCGACCGGGTTCGTCGCGCCGACCACCTGAGCGAGCTTGTCGGCCCATCCCGCGTACCAGACCCACCGGTCGATCGAGGCGCTCACGCCGCGAGCCGGATCGGCCGCGCCGGCGTCGGCGAGCTCGGTCTCGAACTGAGCGCGCCGGCCCTCCATCATCTCGGCGACCCGGTAGAGGATCTGCCCGCGCAGGTATGCGGTCGCGCCCGACCACACGGGGAACGCGCCGCGGGCGGCGACGACGGCTTCCCGCAGGTCCTTGCGGGACGCCTGCGACACCTGGGCGAGCGGCTTCCCGTCGTGGGCGGTGACCTCGTACGAGCGGCCGCTCTCGCTGCGAGGGAACGCGCCACCGATGTAGAGCTTCGCGGTGCGGCGGACCTCCACGCGGTCGGTACTCATCGGTCGCCCCCGTCGCCGCCACCGTCGAAGGCGAGGTAGGGCTCGAGGCCGTGCAGCCCGCCTTCCCGGCCGAAGCCGCTCTCCTTGAATCCGCCGAACGGCGACGTCGGATCGAAGCGGTTGAACGTGTTCGCCCAGACGACCCCGGCGCGCAGCCGCTGCGCCATGTGCAGGATGCGCGAGCCCTTCTCGGTCCAGACGCCGGCGCTGAGCCCGTACGGCGTGTTGTTCGCCTTCTCGATCGCCTCGTCGACCGTCCTGAATGTGAGGATGGAAAGCACCGGGCCGAAGATCTCCTCCCGCGCGATGCGGTGCGACTGCGAGACTCCCGTGAAGAGCGTGGGGCGGAACCAGAAGCCTCGTTCGGGCAACACGCACTCCGGCTGGTAGATCTCAGCGCCTTCCTCGACGCCGGACTCCACGAGCTCCGCGATCTTGTCGAGCTGCGCGCGCGAGTTGATCGCGCCGACGTCGGTGTTCTTGTCGAGCGGGTCGCCGACGCGAAGGGTCTGCAAACGATCCTTGAGCTTGCCGAGCAACGCATCGAAGACCGGCTCCTGCACGAGCAGGCGCGAGCCGGCGCAACAGACGTGGCCCTGGTTGAAGAAGATGCCGTTGACCACGCCCTCGACGGCCTGATCGAGGGGCGCGTCCTCGAAGACGATGTTCGCGGCCTTGCCGCCGAGTTCGAGCGTGAGGCGCTTGCCAGTGCCGGCGGTCGAGCGCCGGATGATCTTGCCGACCTCGGTGGAGCCGGTGAACGCGATCTTGTCGACGTCGGCATCGACGAGCGCGGCGCCCGTCTCGCCCGCACCCGTGACGATGTTCACGACGCCCGGCGGGAGCTCGGCTTCCTGCGTGACCTGGGCGAGGAACAGGGCCGTGAGGGGGGTCGTCTCGGCTGGCTTCAGCACCGCGGTGTTGCCGGCCGCGAGCGCGGGGGCGAGCTTCCAGGCGGCCATCAGGAGCGGGAAGTTCCAGGGGATGATCTGCCCGGCAACGCCCACCGCGCGAGGCGCGCCGCGCCCCGGGAACGCGTACTCGAGCTTGTCCGCCCAGCCCGCGTAGTAGAAGAAGTGGGCGGCCGCGAGCGGGATGTCGACGTCGCGCGATTCCTTGATCGGCTTGCCGCCGTTCATCGTCTCGAGCACGGCGAACTCGCGGGCTCGATCCTGCAGCTGTCGTGCGATGCGGAACACGTACTTCGCGCGCTCGGCGGGTGCGAGCCCGCGCCACCCGGGCAGGGCGTCGCGCGCCGCGTCGGCCGCACGCGCGACGTCGGCCGGGTCGGCCTCGGCCACCTCGGCGAGCGTCTCCTCGGTCGACGGGCTGATCGTCGGGAACCACCGTCCGCTCTTCGGCTCGACGAACTCGCCCCCGATGAACAGGCCATACCGATCCTCGAGCCGGACGACGTCGGTGGACTCCGGGGCGCTCGCGTACTCCCATGGCGGCGCCACGCCCGCCGGTCGCTCCATCGCGTCGGTCACGCTCGTCGTCCTCCGTCGTCGTCAGTCGATCGTGAAGTAGTCCGGCCCAGAGTAGTGACCGGTGCGTTCCTTCTCGAGTTGCATCAGCACGTCGTTCAGCAGGCTCGAGGCCCCGATGCGGAAGCGCTCGGGCGTCATCCAATCGGGCCCGAGCGTCTCGTGCACCAGCACGAGGTACTGCAGTGACTGCTTGGCGCGGCGCACACCCCCGGCCACCTTGATGCCGACCTTCCGCCCCGCCTGATCGTGGAAGTCGCGCGCGGCCTCCATCATGCAGAGCGCGGTCGGCAGGGTCGCGTTGACGCCGATCTTGCCGGTCGACGTCTTGATGAAGTCGGCGCCCGCGGCCATCGAGAGCATCGACGCTTGTCGGACGCGGTCGTAGGAACCGAGCTCCCCCGTCTCGAGGATCACCTTGAGGCGCGTCGAGACGGCGGCCTCGCGAGCGGCGACGAGCTCTTCGAACGCCTCCGCGTACCGTCCACCGAGGAACAGCGACCGGTTCAGCACGATGTCGACCTCGTCGGCGCCGGCCGCGGCGACGTCTCGGATCTCCTGCAGCCGGGCGTCGAGCGGTCCGAGGCCCGAGGGGAACCCTCCGGCCACGCTCGCGACCGCGACGCCGGTGCCGCGCAGCTGCTCGACCGCCACCGGCACGAGCTGTGGGTACAGACAGACCGCGGCCACGCTCGGCACGTCGGGCCGCATCGGGTCGGGACGGACCGCTTTGGCGCACATCGCCACGATCTTGCCGGTGGTGTCCGTGCCCTCGAGCGTCGTGAGGTCCATGCACCGGATCGCGAGCTCGAGCCCCCAGATCTTGGCGTCCCGCTTGATCGACCGGGTCGCGAGCGCCGCAGCCCTGCCCTCGAGGCCGACGGCGTCGACCGCGGTGGCGCGAGCCACGATCCGCGCGGCCTCCGGCGCGGTGGCGACGGATTCGGCGGGGGGACGCGGAGTGAGCTCGGCTGCCAGCGACACGCCCACCATCGTAACGACCGGGCTCGGTGTCAGTCGTCGAAGATGCTTCGCCCATCGTCGAGATCGAAGAAATGCATGCGCTCGACGTCGACCGCCAGCTCGACCGGCGCGCCCCGTCTCGCCGCGCTGCGCGGATCGAGGCGCGCCACGAAGCTCGAGGTGCCCTCGGCGGCCAGGGCCTCGAGCTGTTCGGTGGTGCCGAGATCGCGAACCAGCTCCTTCGTATCGTCGGTCACGACGGGGGGCGCGTCGACCGTGAAATGGGCGAGTACCTCCGAGCCCAGCGCCTCCAGCAGGTCGACCGTGGCGGTCATGCGACGTCCTCGGGGACCGTCCGCGGTCATCGCGGCGTCCTCCAGATCCTCGGGACGGATGCCCACGACCATGCGGCGACCTGCGCACCCCCGGAGCGACGGACGGCGGTCGAGCACGCGGTCGTCGAGCTCGAGGGTCGTCGAGCCGAACGTCACCACCATGCGGTCGCCCTCGAGATCGAGGGACGCGTCGACGAGGTTCATCGCCGGCGAGCCGATGAAGCCGGCCACGAACAGGTTCGCGGGTCGGTCGTACAGCACCTGAGGGACGTCGACCTGCTGCAGGCGCCCCTGCTTCAGCACCGCGACGCGATCGCCCATCGTCATCGCCTCGATCTGGTCGTGGGTGACGTAGATCGTCGTGACGCCGAGGTCCTGCTGCAGCTTCGCGATCTCGGCACGCATCTGTACGCGGAGCTTCGCGTCGAGGTTCGACAGGGGCTCGTCCATCAGGAACGCCCGCGGCTCCCGCACGATCGCCCGGCCCATCGCCACCCGCTGGCGCTGTCCGCCCGACAGCGCCTTCGGCTTACGCTGCAGGTACTCCTCCAGCCCGAGGATCCCCGCGGCATCGTTCACGCGCCGAGAGATCTCGTCCTTGCCCATCTTCCGGATCTTCAAGGCGAAGGCCATGTTGTCGTACACGGACATGTGCGGGTACAGCGCGTAGTTCTGGAACACCATCGCGACGTCGCGATCCTTCGGCGGCAGGTCGTTCACGACGCGGCCACCGATGCGCACGGTGCCGCTCGAGATCTCCTCGAGGCCGGCGACCATGCGCAGGGCGGTGGTCTTCCCGCAGCCGGAGGGCCCGACGAGCACCACGAACTCGCCGTCGGCGATCGCCAGGTCCAAGTCGGCGACCGCCTCCGTGCCGTCGGGGTAGACCTTCGTGGCTTCCTCGATCGCGATGTCGGCCATGGCGTCCTCTCCTCGGTGGGCCCTACCCCGTGACGCGGAGCGCACCTTCCATCTGCGGGTGGTAGGTACAGACGACCCGGTATGTGCCGGCCTCGAGCGCCGGGATCGTGAGCGTCGCCCGTTCGCCCGCCGGCACGTCAACCTCGGCGTCGGCGGCATCGGCCTCGACCGAGAACGTGTGGGGCGCCTTGCCGTCGTTCACGATCTCGAGCTCGTCGCCCGGCGCGACCTCGACGCAGCCGGGGTCGTAGACGAAGTCGCCCATCGCCACGCTGGCCGTGGTTCGAGGGTTCTCACACGTCGGCGCCTCCTCGCCGCCGCCGCACGCGGCGAGCGCGAGCACGAGCGCGGCGCTCGATCCGGCGGCGAGGATCGTCCTGCGTGGCATGTCGTTCCTCCGGCTTCCGATGGGGTCATATCTCGAGGAACGATGGTAGGTCCTCGCGTTCGGCAGCCACCATCTCGTCGAACATCGCGCGGATCTCAGCCGGGGCGCAGACGGCCGAGGTGAGCGGGTCGAGCATCAACGCCTGCACCGCGAGCTCCCGATCGCGTTCGAGCAGCGCCGTCACGGCGAGGTCGTGGATCTCCAGATGCCGCCGATCGAGCGCGGCGAGCTGCGGAGGCAACGCCCCGAACCGCTGCGGACGGATGCCGTCGCGGTCGACGACCGCCTCCACCTCGACCACACCGCCCCGCTCGAGGTTCGCGATCCAGCCGTCGTTGGGGACGTTCACGTACACACCGACGGGCTCGCCGGTGGCCATCGCCTCGACGATGCGCGAGGGATACTCGCCGCCGCGCTCCATCGGGTACTCCTCGTCGCCGGCGAGCACGCGGGCGAGCCGTTCGTCGCTCTCGGTCCGCCACGTCGGCCAGTTGTTCGCGTAGTAGCCCGACTCCCCTCGGTACCCGGGCCGCGCGTATCGCTTCAACGTCTCGGGGTGCGACCGGAAGGAGGGGAGGTACTCGCTCACGTGCCCGCTGGACTCGGTCGGAAACCGGCCGAGGTGGAACATCAGCTCGAAGCGCACGGGGTCCTGCTCCCAGACCTCGGGCACGCGACCCCGCTCGCGCAGCATCGGGTAGGCGTCTTCGCCGTCGAGCCAGAGCTCCGTGATCCACGCCAGGTGGTTCACGCCGGCCGCCCGGAACGTCAGCCTGGCGAGGTCGGCCTCGAGGTACTCCGCGAGCTGTTCGACGGTGTAGTGCACCGAGTGGCACATGCCATAGACGGGGATCGACGAAGCCCGCGAGGCGGCGAGCACCATCATCGACATCGGGTTCGTGTGGTTCAGCACGAGCGCCTCGGGACACGACCGCTCGATATCCCCCAGGATCTCGAGCCACGCCGGGATCGTGCGGAACGCCTTGAAGAGCCCGCCGGGCCCGATCGTGTCGCCGATGCACTGGTCGACCCCGTGGCGCAGCGGGATGTCGTAGTCGTGGCGTACGTTGCGCAGCCCCGCCACCTCGATCGTGTTGATCACGACGTCGCTGCCGGCGAGTACGGCCGCGCGGTCGACGTCGGCCCGCACGGTCCACGCCTTGCCGGTCCGCTCGATCAGGTGCTCGGCGAACCGGCGGGCGAGCTCGAGCCGGACCGGATCGGTGTCGACGAGACGGAACTGCCCTTCGGGCAAGGCGTCGACCGAGAGGAAGTCGGTCACCAGCTCGGCAGCGAACTCCGCGCTTCCCGCCCCGATCAGGGTGACCGTCGTCATTTCGTGCCCGTGAGGGTCAAGCCGCGCACGATCCAGCGCTGCGAGAGCCCGAAGACGATCAGCACCGGGATCACCATCAGCACCGAGGCGGCCATCACGAGGTTGGGCTGCGCGGTGTGCTGCGTCTCGTACCACGTGAGGATGATCGGCAGCGTGCGCTTGTCCTGCTCGGTCAGCACGATCAGCGGCCACAGGTACGCGTTCCAGTGGAACATGAACGTGAGCATGCCGAGGGTGGCGAGCGCCGGCTTCAGCTGCGGCAGCACGACCGAGCGGTAGATGCGCCACTCCGACGCGCCGTCGACCCGCGCCGACCAGATCTCGTCGTCGGGGATCGAGAACATGAACTGCCGCATCAGGAAGATGCCGAACGCGTCGACGAACGACGGCAGCACCAGTCCCCACAGGTTGTTCAGCAGCCCCAGCTGCACGAGGATCAGGTACGCCGGGATCATCGTGACCTGCGCCGGGATCATCATCGTCGCGAGCACGAACCAGAACAGCGGCTGGCGCCCGCGGAACTCGTACTTCGCGAAGACGTATCCGAGCAGCGAACTCGTGAACAGCGTGGCGATCACGACCGTGACGGCCACGAACAGGGAGTTCCGGTAGAAGAGCGCGAGCGGCAGGTCGGGGTCGCTCAGGATGGTCTCGTAGTTCGCGAGCGTCGGATCCTGGGGCCAGAACGTCGGCGGGGTCTGTCGCAGCTCCGCGCCGGTCTTGAACGATCCCAGGATCATCCAGACGAACGGGACGGCCGCGATCACCCCGAAGACCGAGAGCAGCGCGTAGAGGGCGAGGCGGCTGAGGGTGTGGCGCCCCTGCCCCGGCAGCCGAGGCTGGCGCGTCGCGGCATCCGCCCGCTCGCCTGCAGCCGGTCGTTCGATCGTCGTCGCCACTCAGTACTCCCAGTTCGCCTTGAGGAACCGCGACTGCACGAGCGAGATCGTGAGCACCAGCAGGAACAACACGACGGAGACCGCCGCGGCCCATCCCATGCGCTGGTAGCGGAACGCGCTCTCGTAGATGTCGAGCGAGAGCGCCCGCGTCTGATCGTCGGGACCCCCGTTCGTCATCACCTGGAAGAGGTCGAACACCTGGAACGACGAGATCATCGTGAGCACCGACACCAACAGGATCGTCGGCTTGAGCAGCGGCAGGGTGATGTATCGGAACGTCTGCCACGTGCTCGCACCGTCGACCCTCGCGGCATCCTTCACCGAGTCCGGGATCGACTGCAGCGCGGCGATGAAGATCACGAGGTTGTAGCCGATGTCCTGCCAGAGGTAGGCGACGATGATCGCGATCAGCGCCACCGGGATGCCGACGAAGACGAGGTCTGCGTCGGTCGTCCAGGCGATCGAGGTGAACCGGCCCGTGAGGCGCGTGATCATCCCGTTCAGCAGGCCCCGCTGCGGGTTCAGCACGAATCCCCAGATGATCGCCACGCCGACCGCCGACGTGAGCACCGGAAGGAAGAACACGGTGCGGTAGAGCACCTTCCACCGGTCACGCACCGACTCGATCATGGCCGCGAGGGGCAGGGTGATCGCGAGGTTCAGCGGCAGCACCAGGAACGCGAACAGCAGCGTGACCTTGACCGCGGTGTGGAACTGCCGCACCTCGAGCGGCGCCGTGCTGGAGAAGTCGAACATGCGCTTGAAGTGCTCGAGACCCACGTACGGGTTGTCGAGCCCGAGCCCGAGGAACGGGCTCCCCGTGCGACGAGAACTGAAGTCGAAGAACGCGAGGAGGATCGCCCAGGCGATCGGAAGCAGCAGGAAGACCGCCATGTAGGCGAGCGCGGGCGAGAGGACCACCGCGACGAACCGGCGCTGGGCACCCTCACGCCCGCCGAGCCACCGGCGTCGGCCCCGTGGTCGCTCGATCGTGGCACTCGCCATGACGGCAGCCCCTAGCGGAACATGTCGTTCGCTTCGGATTCCATCGCCGCCAGCGCATCGTCCACGCTCTCGCCACCCTGCAGCACCTTCAACAGGTGCGGGTACGTGATCTCGTACCAGAGCAGGTCGCGGTCGGGAAGGTTCCCGACGAACTGCCCGTAGGGAAGGAGCTCGAACCACGGTGCGAAGTGCGGGAACGCGGCGATCAACTCCTCCTTCACGACGCCCTCGCCGTTCTCGCGCAGCGCCGGCAGGGTGCCGGTATCGACGTTCCACTCGGCGGCGATCTCGGGGTCGAGGGTCGCGTACTCGATGAAGTCCCACGCGACGTTCGTGACCTGGCTGTCCGCCGAGACCGTGAGCCCCCAGCCAGAGTCGGCGACGAAGTCAGGAGTTTCCCCGAGGGTCGGGAGCGGCACGTACTGCGTCGCGGCAGCGACCTCCGGGAAGTCGGCCTCGTAGTCGGTGATCACCCACGGCCCGACCAGCCCCATCGAACACACTTCCTCGAAGTAGCAGTCGCCGACCCAGTTCTCCGTGTCGTTGAACAGCGTCGGGTCGGTGATGCCCTCGTCGACGATCGATTGCATGAGGGCGACCGCCTCCCGGGCCTCGGGCGTGTCGATCGTGAACGACTGGCCGTCTTCGGCTAGGAAGTGCCCGCCCGCTTGCAGGATCAACGAGTAGAACGTGAACGGCAGGCCGTCGCCGGCGGTGAAGTGATAGCCCGCCCGGGTGATCGTGCCGTCCCTCGTTTCGGTCATCGCCTTGGCGTCGGCTTTGAACTCGTCCCACGAGGCCCAGCCCGCGGTCGCGTCGACACCGGCGGCCGCGGCGACCTCGGTGTTCACGAGCGTGGCTCCGTACTCGATGTTGAACTCCTGGGGGAACCCGTACAGCGTCTCGTCGCACGTGAAGCCGTCGATCGGCGCCTCGTAGAAGTCGGCCCGGGCGTCCTCGAGCGACATCACATCGGAGGGAACCGATGTGAGGGTGTCGGCGTAGCTGCACACCCACGTTCCGAACAGCTGGACCACGTCGGCGCCGCTCCCGGCCGGCAGCGAGGTCTGGAGCGTCTGGATGTAGGTGTCGTAGTCGAAGAACTCGACCTCCACATCCACGTTGGGATTCGCGTCTTCGAAGCCAGCCTCGAGATCCTTGAAGGCCCGCTTGTACGACGGGCTCTGCAGCGACCAGACTCGCAAGGTCACTGGCTCGTCGGGCGCCGCCGTTCCCCCGCCACCCGTGTCCTCGGCGCCGAACGTGCACGCTGCCCCGAGCAGCATCAGCGCCGCCCCGGCCGCCAGCCATCGCGTGAACCGACGCTTCATGGGTTCGCTCCTTTCGCGGACAGCACCACTGATCGGGTCAGGTGCTGCGGGTGGTCGGGGTCGAGCCCGCGCCGCTCGGCGAGGGCCAGCGTGAGCCGGTGCACGCGCACCAGCTCCGCCATCGGGTCGAGGGTCGCCACACGAACGGAGGCGCCCACGGCGCGCACGTCATCGACGATCGTGGGATCAGGGGTGCCGATCACCCAGACGAGCGTCCGATCGCCGGCGATGCTGATGGGGCCATGTCGGTATTCCATCGCTGGATATGCCTCGGTGTACGAGCGCGTGGCCTCCCGGAGTTTGAGCGCTGCTTCCTCGGCGATGCCGACGCTCCACCCGTGTCCGAGGAACACGAAGTGCTCGTGGTCGACGTCGTCCGCCCGGACCGGCTCGGCGAGCGCTCGCTCCGCGTCGACGATCACCGGCCCGAGCTCCTGGCCGAGGTGGGCGCGCAACATGGCGAGCGTCGAGGTCGCGAAACGCGTCTGCACGACCGAGCGCTCGTCCGCGAACTCGAGGGTCACGGCGTCGGACGCGATCTCCACCGCGGGCGAGGTCGGCACCCCGGTGATCACGACCGTGCGCACCCGGTCCAGCCGGCGCAGGACCGAGACGACTTCCGACGTCGTGCCGCTCCTGCTGATCGCGACGACTCGGTCGTAGGATCGGCCCGCGGGGAACTCCGATGCGGGGAACGCGTCGGTCTCACCCTGCCCCGCCTCCTCGCGCAGCCCGGCGTAGGCCCGGGCCGCGTAGAGCGAGGTGCCGCAACCGACGACGGCGACCCGCTCGCCGAGCGCCGGCAGTACGGGAGCGACCCCGGCCGCCAAGGCCACCGCCCGTCGCCAACGATCCGGCTGCGAGGCGACTTCTTGCGCGGTATCGCTCATCTCAGGCGAGAGTAGAGCAGTTCCGTGCATGTGGTCAAACCAATCGAGCATCTACCGCGCACCCTCAACCAGGCGTATAGTTCGCCCGGTGCGACGATCCGAGCGGTTGAGCGAGATCTTGGGGACCCTCGCGGCCAACGGCGTCGTCGATGTCACGGCCCTCGCAGAGGACCTCGGCGTGTCCGAGGCGACCGTGCGTCGGGACCTCCGATTGCTCGAGGAACAACGGATGCTCGCGCGCACCCACGGCGGCGCCGTCGCGAACGACGTGATGTACGAGCTGCCGCTCCGGTACAAGGCGGCGCGGCACCAGCCCGAGAAGACCCGGATCGCTCGCGAGGCCGCCGGCCGGGTCGCCGATGGCTCCGTGGTCGGGCTCACCGGCGGCACGACGACGACCGAGGTGGCCAGGGACCTGCTCGACCGCACCGGTCTCACCGTCGTCACGAACGCGCTCAACATCGCAGGGGAGCTCGCGATCCGGTCCGACCTGAAGCTCGTGGTGACCGGTGGCACCGCACGGCCCGAGTCGTACGAGCTCGTCGGTCCGCTTGCCGAGCGGACGCTCGAGGAGATGCATCTCGACGTCGCGATCGTGGGCGCCGACGGGATCGCCCTCGACGAAGGGTTGACGACCCACCACGAGGTGGAGGCGCACACGAACCGGGTGCTGCTCGAGCGGGCCCGCGCGGTGACGGCCGTGGTCGACAGCTCCAAGCTCGGGTTGGTGGCGTTCGCTCGCATCTGCCCGCTCGAAGCGGTCGACGAGCTGATCACCGATGCCGGGGCCGATCCTGCGACGGTCGCGGCCATGCGGGAGGCCGGGGTCTCCGTCGTCACCGTCTGAGGACCGGACGTCACGGACACGGCACCGCCAGGCCCTCGGCGCCGGGCACCGAGGTCCGCGTGTCGATGCCGGCCCGCTCGAGTCGCTCCATCACGATCCGAGCGCGGCGCACGCGCTCTCGCCCCATCGCGACTGCGGTTCCCTCGAGATGCTGCCCCCATGGGTACAAGGCCGGCGCATTGCGCAGCCCCAGCTTGACGTAGACCGGGGCCGCCACCCGGATCAGGTCGGCCACATCGTGCAGCCGAACCAGGCCACCCAGATCGTCCGGCGACTCGACGTAGAGATCGAGCGGCACCGCGACCGCCGCGCGCATCGCTGCCAGCTGGCCGAGGCCGAGGTCGCCGGGCACGTTCAGGGTGTCCGCACCGAGGTCCTGCCACGTCTTCGCCGTGGCCGGGTTCCCGATCGCGGCCATGACCGACACCTTGGCCTGCATGTCGCTCGGAAGGGAGCCGGCGCGCCGGAGCTCGGCGAACGCCACGAGGACGCCCAGGTCGGTGATCAGCACGCTGCGGAACCTGTGCTCCGCCGCACGCATCGCGTCGTCGAGGCATGCGCGAAGCTGCTCATGACCCCAGGATGCCGCCGCGAGCGCGGCGCCGGCCGACGACCGGGCACTGGAGGATCGCCCCCATGACGCCCCGGGACGCGCGAACAAGCTGACCTCGACCCCTGCGTCGGCTGCCGTCTCGGCCATGCGATCCAGCTCGGCGTCGGTCAGCATCGACACGCCGCTCCCCTGTGACAACCGGCGCACCGGAACGTCCAGCGCGGCGGCTTCCTCGAGCACGGCATCGAGACAGGCGGGACCCTCGACGCTCGGGATCTCGATGCGGAACGCGACACCGTCGGGGAATCGGCTCGTCGATGCAGGCGCGTCGACCGCTTCGCGTGCCGGCACCCCGATCGCTTCGAGCGCCACGTCGATCGCCCGCGTCGGATCCGACGTCATCGTGCCGCCGCCTTCGGCGAGAACCGCGGCAGCCAGCGTGCCTGGGCATCCAGCATGCGATCGGTCATCTCGCGGATCTTCGGCAACGTCTGTACCGCGCCGGTGAGGGGGTCGAGTGCGACCGCGGTATGGACGAGGCCCCGGTCGCCCGAGACCGCAGCTTCGACGGTGAGCCGCTGCACCGCAATCTGCGTCTGATTCAGGGCCGCACAGGTTGCGGGGAGGCGCCCGTATCGCATCGGGCGCACCCCGTTCGCGTCGACCGCGCATGCCACCTCGATACACGCGTCGGCCGGCAGGTTCTCGACCGATCCCCCGTTGCGGACGTTGGCGTAGACCACACGGGGCACCCCGGTCACGAGGCTGTCCACGATCGGAGCCGCGAACTCCCCGCCGTAGCGGATGCCGTCCCGCCGGGCGTGCTCGATCAGCTCCTCGTTGTGGCCGGCCGCGTCGGAAGAGCGGCAGACCGTGAGGTAGTCCCACTGGCGGTCGAGGTAGCGGGCCACCAGATCCGGGGTCTTTCGGAACCAGGCCCAGTACTCGCTCGCGTGATGGCTGGACTCGGTGTGGAAGTACCCGGTGAGCAGCATCAGCTCGGTGCGGACCCGCTCGATGCTCTCGTACGGGTCGTCCGAGCGGGGGAGCAGCGGGGTGGTCCCGTCGACGTGGCGCGCCCGCATCACCTCTCGGATCCGTGGGATCAGGTCTTCGTCCCCACGACGGAAGGTCGTGAACCACGCGGTGTGGTTGATCCCCGCGCACTCGAAAGCGACCTCCTCGTAGGGCACGCCGAGCTCGTGCGCGAGCTGCTGCGACGTGCCCTGCACGCTGTGGCACAGGCCAACGATCTTCACGCCCGAGCGTTCCGTGGCCCAGCAGTTCACCGACATCGGGTTCGCGTAGTTGAGGAGCCAGGCGTCGGGACAGATCTCGAGCATCGCATCCGCCACCTCGCGGAGTGCTTCGACGGTCCGCAGGCCCCGGAACACACCGCCCGGCCCCAGCGTGTCGCCCACGGTCTGGTCGATGCCGAACTCGCGTGGGATCTCGATGTCGAGCGCGTAGGCGTCGAGCCCGCCGACCTGGAAGACCGTGATCACGACGTCGGCGCCGCGCAGCGCCGTCCGCAGGTCACCGGGGACCTCGACGCGCATCGTGGAACCGCCGATCCCGATGAGCTCTCGGGCCGACGCGGCGGTGCGCTCGGCGGCAGCCACGTCGATGTCGTAGAGCGCGAGCGTCGAACCGTCGAGCGCCGGGAACGACAGGATGTCGCGCGTGAGCTCGAGCGGGAAGACCCATCCGCCGGCACCCACGATCACGATGCGTGGGCCGTCCGCCATGCTCCCTCCTCCCCAAACGCCCTCCGACCGAGGTCGGAGCCCATCGAGACGCAGCGGTTGGTGTCGACCCGGCAGAACCCTCCGTCGATGATCGTCACGGGACGAGCACCACCTTGGTGTAGGCACCGTCATCGACCAGGGCCTCGAACGCCGTCTGCCCTTGCGCGAGCGGGAGGCGCGTGATCCAGGGCCCGACGTCGACGTCGCCGGAAGCGAGCAGATGCAACGCGCGTTCGAAGTCCGCGGGCAGGCAGGCATACGAACCGACGACCGTGACGCCCTTCGTGATCAGCGACTGGTAGGCCAGGGGACCCTCCAGCGCACCGAGACCGATCGCTTCGACCCGCCCACCGAAGCGCACCGCCGAGAGCGCCAGCTCCCACGTCGAGGGCAGACCGACGGCGTCGATCACCACGTCGACGCCCGTCCCGGAGGTCGCCTCGATGATCTCGTCGAGCGCGCCACCCGCCGTGAGAGGATCCGCGCCGAGCGCAGCGACGAGCGCGAGCCGGCCCGCCAGCCTGTCGACGACGAACGTCCGAGCGGCGGCGTCGAGGACCGCCATCCCGGCCGCGAACAGGCCGATCGGACCGGCCCCGATGACGAGCACCGCGTCGCCCGGGCTCACCGACCGTTCGACCGAGTGGATGGCGTTCGCGAGGGGCTCGGCGAGCGAGCCGGGCTCGTCGGCGAGCGCTTCGGGCACCTCGAGAACCTGCGTCGCCGGGATCGTGAAGGCTTCCGCGAACGCCCCCGGGAAGCTCATGCCCATCAGTCGCCGATGCGGACAGAGGTTGGATCGCCCCTCGAGGCATCGAGCGCACGCCCCGCAGGCCACGACCGGCATCGCGATGACCCGGGTCCCTTCCAGGCGGGGATCGGCGCCGTCACCGACCCCGTCGACCTCACCCACGACCTCGTGTCCCATCACGAGCGGCGGAACGCGCCGTGGGCTCGCCTCGCGGAACCCGTGCAGGTCGGATCCGCAGATCGCGGTGGCGCGCACCCGGACGCGCACGTCGCCGGGCTCGGGCGACGGGTCGGGCATGTCCTGCAGCTCCATGCGCCGCGGGCCTAGGTAGACGAGCGCCTTCACGACCGCTCCCTGCGTGCCGCCACCACGAACGGCTGGTCGCGCGGCGGCACGAGCACGGCCACCGAGCGTGACTCTTGCTCGGCCGCCTCCACGACGGCGGCGGCCGATCCGAGGTTCCCGTCGAACATGTCGTGGTGCATCGGGATGAGCGTCTCGGCGCCGACCTCGGCCGCGAGCCACGCCGCTTCCCGTTCGTTCAGGTTGCCGACGATGCCCCGGGCCTCACGCTGCGCATGACGGCCGTTCACCGGGAGCAGCGCCACGTCTGGTTCCAGAGCGCGCACCGACGCCTCCATGCCCTCGAAATGGATCGTGTCGCCCGCGTGGTAGATCCGTACACCCCCGGCGTCGATCACGTAGCCGAGGAATCGGATCGCGCCGCCCGACAGCTCCTCGCCGAACCCGTACGCATCGTCCATCGTGACGCCGTGACACGCCGGGACGGCATCGACCGTGAACCCCGCGACCTCGTGCCGCTCCCCCGGCTGGACGCCGAGCACCCGGTCGGGAGCGATCCCCACCTCCGTGACCTGGTCCACGATCGGGGTCGGGACCACGAAGACGGCACCCGGCGACGCGGCGGCGATGGCAGGCGCGCCCGCAGGGTCGAGGTGATCGAGGTGCTCGTGCGTGCACAGCACGAGGTCGACGCCGGATGCCGATGACGGGGGCATGCTCGGGTCGTACCGGCGCGCCGCGTGGGGCGAGAGGAAGGGATCGATGAGCGTCATGCGTCCCCCGGCCGCGACCGCGAAACCGGCCTGACCGAACCAGGTCAGTGCGGTCCGCCCCCTCCCGGTGGGCACCTGCTGGAGTCGATCGAGCGGCGTCGTCACCTGGTCACCTCGCGATCCTCACATGACCGCCGTCTGGCCGCCGTCGACCACGAGTGCTGCTCCATGGACGAACGAGGCGTCGTCCGAGGCGAGGAACGCGTATGCGGCGGCGATCTCATCAGCGGTGCCGCGCCGCCCGAGAGGGATCTGGCTGCGTTCGTAGTCCCGGAACTCCCGTTCGGTCGCGAGCTCACGGTTGAGCGGCGTGTCGACGAAGCCCGGACAGAGGCAGTTCACCCTGATGCCGTGCCCGCCGAGCTCGACCGCTATCGTCCTCGTCAACTGCAACACGCCTCCCTTCGAAGCGTTGTAGGCGACGAAGTCCCGTTCGCCGCCGAGGGCGTTCGTCGAGGCCATGTTCACGATCGCCCCGCCGCGGCGGTCGGCAACCATAAGCCGGGCGACGGCGCGAGCGACGAGGAACATGCCACGCAGGTTCACGGCGATGATGCGATCCCAATCGTCGGACCCTGTGTCGAGGAAGGATGACTTCCGGGCGATGCCGGCGTTGTTGACCAGCACGTCGATCCGCCCCAGGAACGTGGTCGCTCGCTCGACGATCGCCTCGACGTCCGGCTCGCGGCTCACATCTCCGCCGACCCCGTCGACCTCGCCGAGATCGCGGAGCTCGTCGAGCGCCGCCGAGATCTCTTCGATCTGGAGCCCGGTCACGAATACCCGCGACCCCTCCTCGAGGAAACGGCGCGCCGTCGCCAGGCCGATCCCGCTCGTTCCTCCGCTCACGAGGACGCCTTTGCCTGCCAGGCCGCGCATCAGCGCATACGCCCCCGTGCTGCGATCGGGATCTCGTGATCGACACGACCGTCCCGCACACCGAGCGCGTCGTCGTAGAGGTTCACGCAGCTGCACACGTGCAGCGGGATGACCTCGAGACGCTCACCGATCGCGAGGTCACCGCCTCTCTCGATGTGGCCGACGCCGTGCTCCTCCGTCATGAAGTCCAGGATCAGGTCCGGGCGGCCGATCACGACACCGCGTCCCGGGAAGGGAGGACCGTCGCCGCCGTCGGCGCTGAAGGACTTGGTGCCGCCGTCGATCAGGAAACGCTCCGGTGTCGGTCTCGCGACGACCGTCACGAGCACGCGAGCAGCGCACGCCTCAACCGTTGCGACGCCGAGCCGGAGCTGCTGGACGTCGTTGAAGACGTACGTCCCCGGACGTACTTCGGTCACGCCCGGCACGCCCGCGACGATGCGTGCGGTCGGGGTGGATCCCACGCTGATCTCGCGCATCTCCAGTCCCATGCGGGCGCATCGTTCGGCCGTGTCCAGCAAGTCGCGCGCCTCACGCTCCGCGATGCGTCGAAGCTCGGTGGCATCCGACGCGCGGTAGGAATGGCCCGCGTGGGTGAGCAGACCGACCACGTCGACCCCAGGGACACCCGCAACCTCGAGCGCCAGCGACGACGAGGGCTTCCCCGGCGGCCGTCCCATGCGGTGGAGTCCGGTGTCGACCTCGATGAGAACCGGGACGTCGACACCCCGCCGCACGCCCACGCGCCCCAGGCCCTCAGCGACGTCGATCGTGTCGAGGCTCACGCGCACGTCGGCCCGATCCATGAGCGACGCGAGTCGCTGGAGCTTGAGCTCCCCCACGATCGGGTAGGCGATCAGGACGTCGTGCAACCCTGCGTCGGCCATCACCTCGGCTTCGCCGAGCTTGGCGACCGTGATCCCGCGTGCGCCGGCATCGAGCTGCATCCGGGCGATCTCGGGCGCCTTGTGGGTCTTCACGTGCGGGCGCAGGGCCACGCCCGCCTGCCGCACAACCTCCGCCATCTCGAACACGTTGCGCTCCACGACGTCGAGGTCAACGATGAGCGAGGGCGTGTCGATCTGGTCGTACGCTCCCATCGTCCCGGTGCTCCCCCCAGCCGGATCCATCGAGGTTCAGAGGATTCCGTCAGACGGAACGTCGTTCTGCAAGCAACCCGACGATAGCTAGGCCCATCCAGGCAAGTCAAGCGGATGACGCTGCCCGCGCCGCCGACCCGGCGGAACGTCGTACCGTGACGCACCATGGATCCGAGGCTTCGCGAACTCCCGCTCCACGAGTTCCGGCCTCGCTCGTCCCTTCGCCTTCCCGTCCACCGCGCGCCACGGGCTCGGTTCCCCGTCGTCGACGCCCACAACCATCTCGGGCGATGGTTGTCGGCCGATCACGGATGGTCCGCACCCGACGTCGGGCAGTTACTCGAGGTGATGGACGCGTGCAACGTCGCCACCGTCGTGAACCTCGACGGGCTGCACGGTGACGAGCTCCGAGCCAACCTCGAACGGTACGACACTCCCCATCCGGACCGGTTCCTGACGTTCTGCCAGCTGGACTGGAGCGTCACCGAGCAGGCAGGGTTCGGCGACCGACTCGCGGCGGAGCTCGAACGCTGCGTCCTCGCCGGTGCGGGCGGGTTGAAGGTCTGGAAGCAGCTCGGTCTGCGGATCCGTGACGACCGCGGCGAGCTGCTGATGCCCGACGACCGTCGTCTCGGTCCTCTCTGGGACACGGCGGCACGCTTGGGCGTCCCTGTCACGATCCACGTCGCCGACCCGGTCGCGTTCTTCCAGCCGCTCGACGGCACGAACGAGCGGATGGAGGAGCTGCTCGCGAATCCCGACTGGTACTTCGGTGACCGCGCCACGTTCCCGTCGTTCGATCGGATCATCGACTCCTTCGAGGCCCTCGTGGCGAAACACAGGGCGACGACCTTCATCGGTGCCCACGTCGCCTGCTTCGCCGAGGACCTGGCGTGGGTCTCCCGGATGTTCGACGCGTATCCGAACCTGTACGCAGACATCGCGGCGCGGATCGCCGAACTCGGCCGGCAGCCGAGGGCGGCGCGAGCGTTGTTCCTGCGGCATGCCGACCGCCTCCTCTTCGGCACCGACCTGTTCCCGCCCGACCGGGACATGTACGAGATCCACTTCCGCTTCCTCGAGACCGCCGACGAGCACTTCCCGTACTCGATCGACGACCCTCCCCCGGAGGGGCGATGGGCGATCAGCGGCCTCGATCTCCCCGACGACGTGCTCCGCAGTGTCTACGGGGACAACGCCCGACGGGCGATCCCGGGCCTCGCCGGGGCCAGCTAGGGGCCACGGAGGTCGGCCGCTTCCTGCACCAGGAGGGCTGCGACCTCGGGCATCATGCCGGTCGGCAGACGGTCCTTGGGCGCCGAGACGGAGATCGCGGCGATCGGCACCGCACCGCCGAAGAAGACCGGCGTCGCGAGGCACCGCACGCCCGGCTCGCTCTCCTCCAGGTCCTTGGAGAACCCGTCCGCACGAACGCGCGACAACTCCTTCGCGAGGTGGCTCGCGTCGACGATGGTGCGGGAGGTCCTCCTCACGAGCGGGCCGTCGCGACGGACCCACTCGGTGATCGACGCCTGCGTGGGATAGGCCCACGCCAGCAGCGCCTTCCCGACCGCCGTGGCATGTGCGGGATTGCGTCCCCCGATCTTCGACGTGAGGGAGAGCGGCCGGGTGGATTCGAGCTTGTCTACGTAGACGACGTCCGGGCCGTCGAGTACCCCCACGTGCACCGTCTCGTTCAGGGTCGCACGTACCCGCTCGAGCGTCGGTCGCAACAGCACGCGCAGATCGAGGCGGCCCTGGAACTCGAACGCGATCCTGAGCAGCTCCGCCCCCAACAGGTAGCGCGCATCGTCTCGTTGGGTCGCGAAGCCACGCTCCTGCAGCGCCCCGAGCGTTCGATGCAGCGAGCTCTTCGGCAGTCCCGTCGTCGACGCCAGCTCGCTGAGCGTGACGCCCGACCCATGCTCGGCGAGCTCCTGCAACAACCGGAGGGCCCGATCGACGCTCTCCACCACGCGTGTCGATTGCTCGGCCACGGAGTGCATCATAGAACTCGTTCCGGAGGGTGGAATCGTTGTTCCACGATGGCCGAGAGGATGCCGGGCAGGGAGGCGGCCGCTCTCGCGCTCCACGGAACCCGGGGAGCCCGCCCTCCTAGCGCCGGGCGCCGATCGGTCAGCACTCGAGGAACCGCTGCAGGCCATAAGGATGCTGTCGAGGTCGTCGGCGCGGACCTTCGACTGCGAAGTCTTGGGGGCGCGATGAGCTCCGGCACGACGGGTCGCAGCTGGGCCAGCAGCAGCGTGAGCGGTGGCTCGAACGTCGCGCCATCGACGGTCGCCTTGAACCACACCGAACCGTCGGACGTCGGCACGCGGAACACCGTCGACCACCACTGCACGTGCGTCTGCTCGATCTCCCCGGTCACGGTCACGTGCGATCGGATCCAGGCGTGCGCGGCGGCAAGGAACGCGGGGGCACGCCGGTCGGTCATCGATCGATCCTCAGTACCCGAGGCGGTCGAGCATCTTCGGGTCGCGTTGCCATTCCTTCATCACCTTGACCCGCAGGTCGAGGAAGACGCGCTTGCCTACGAGCGGCTCGATCTGCCTGCGCGCCCGCGTCCCGATCGTCTTGAGGGTCTGCCCGCCCTTGCCGATCAGGATGCCCTTCTGTGAGTCACGCTCTACGACGATCGAGGCGTGGATCCGCTCGAGCCCGTCCTCGTGTTCGATCTCCTCGATCACCACCGCGACCGAGTGTGGCACCTCTTCTCGCGTCACAGCGAGCGCCTGCTCGCGCACGAGTTCCGCGATGCGCACCTCGATCGGCTGGTCCGTGACCTCGCCCTCGGGGAACAGCGCCGGCCCTTCGGGCATGCGCATCACGAGCAGGTCGAGCAGCATGTCGACGCCGGTACCGTCGGCCGCGGAGACGGGCACGATCTCACCCCAGTCGCCGAGCTCGCCCGCCGCCGCGAGCTGCGGGATCAGCTCGTGGTGGCGGATCCGGTCGATCTTGTTCACGACGCAGATGCGGGCGCCCGCGTTCGCCGAGGCGACCTGGTGATCATGAACGTAGGCGTCGCCGCGCCCGACACCGCTCGCCGCGTCGACGACCTGCACGACCACGTCGACCCCCTCCACGGCGTCGCTGACGAGGTCGTTCAGCCGGGCACCGAGCGCGGTCCGAGGCTTGTGGAACCCCGGCGTGTCGGTGAAGACGACCTGCACGTCGTCGGTGGTCCTGATCGCCCGGATGTCGCGCCTCGTCGTCTGCGGCTTGTCGGACACGATCGCGACCTTCTCCCCCACCAGGGCGTTCACGAGCGTGGACTTGCCGACGTTGGGCCGCCCCACGACCGCCACGATGCCGGCCCGATGGCCGGCGGGGTCGCTCACGACCGGAGCCGGTCGAGGTCGCTCGGCCCGAACGCATCGGGCAGCAGCTCGTCGAGCGACCAGTACGTGCGCGTCGACCCGTCGGCCGACTCCGCGACGACCGCCATGCCGGGCCCTCCGAACTCGAAGAGGACCTGGCGGCACCCGCCGCAGGGCGGCGTCGGGTCGTCGGCGTCGGTCACGACGGCGACGGCGCGGATCCCTGCCGCCGCGCCTGCAGCCACCGCCATCGCGACCGCGTTCCGCTCGGCACAGACCGAGACCGGGTAGCTCGCGTTCTCGACGTTGACGGCGGCGAAGATCTCGTCGCCCGCGAGCAGGGCCGCGCCGACGTGGAACCCGCTGTACGGCGCGTAGGCGTTGGAGCGAACCTCGCGGGCGGCCGCGACCATGCGCTCGAGCACCTCGGGTTCGATCGCGGTCACGGTGCTGGCTCCTCCACGAGAAGGTGCTCCGTGTCGGCGTCGCGCGTGATCAGCACCTTCTCGATACGGCGGCCCTTGACCTCCTCGGCGGTGAACGTGAGCCCGTCGATCCGGCATTCCTCGCCCTCGTCGGGGATGTGCCCCAGGAGGTCGAGCACGAGCCCGGCGACCGTGTCCCACTCCTCGTCGGGCAGTGCGAGCCCGAGCAGCTCGTTCACATCGTCGATCGACGTCTTCCCGCTCACTCGGTACGCACGGTCGCCGATCTGCTCGAACTCCGGCTCCTCGCGGTCGTACTCATCGGTGATCTCGCCCACGAGCTCCTCGAGCAGGTCCTCGAGTGAGACGAGGCCGGTCACCGACCCGTACTCGTCGGTCACAAGCGCCATGTGGAACTTCTCGCGCTGCATCTCTTTCAGCAGGTCGGCGACCTTCTTCGACTCGGGCACGTAGTGCGCCTCGCGGACGATGTCGGCGAGCGGCATGTCGTGCTTGCCTTGGTGCAAGGCTTTCAGGACGTCCTTCGCGAACACGATGCCGACGACGTCGTCGAGATCCTCGTCGGCGTCATAGACCGGGATCCGAGACGTGCCGTGGGTGAGCACGAGCGCCTGAACGTCGCGCAGCGCCTTATCGTCCTCGATCGCGATGATGTCGGGTCTCGGGACCATCACCTCGCGCACGATCGTGTCGCCGAACTCGAAGATCGAGTGGATCAGCTGTTTCTCGCCTTCCTCGATCGAGCCCTCCTCGGAGCCCACCTGGGCCATCGAGCGGATCTCCTCCTCGCTCACGAACGGTCCGGCCTTGATGCCCTTGCCGGGGAGCAGCACGTTCGCGAGGCCGATCAGGGCACGGGTGGGCCAAGCCAGGAGGCGCCCCAGGAAGTACACGAGGGGCGAGAGTGCGAGGGCCATCCGGTCGGAGTGCAGGACGCCGAAGGTCTTGGACATCGCCTCGACGAACACGAAGTACAGCAACGTGAAGACGAGTGAGGCGATCGTCACGCCGAGGCTGCCGAACTCGGACTCCGCGAGGATCGCCACCAGGATCGCCGAGCCGTTCTGCACGATCATCACCGCGAGGTACACGGAGTTCAGGTACCGCGGCGGGTCGGTCTCGAGCTTCACGAGCAGCGCCGCGTTGCGTCGCCCCTCGTCCTCGAGGGCGAGCGCCTTCACCCGGGTCATGCGGGTGAGCGACGACTCGGCCAGCGCGAGCAGCGACCCGAGCACGACCAGCAGCAGCACGAGCACCCACATCCAGGTCACGGCACCATCACCCCGCTGTAGCGCTCCTGTCGAGACCACATCTCGGCACGCTCCTCGTCGGTCTCGTGGTCGTACCCGAGCACGTGGAGCACCCCGTGCACGACGAGCAGCCGGAGCTCCGCCGCCGGGTCCTGGGGATTGTTCCGCGCCGCGACGGCGGGCGCGATCACGACGTCACCCAGCATGCGGACGCCGTGCTCGTCGAGATCGTCGTCGTCGAGCGGGAACGACAACACGTCGGTCGGGCCCGGCTCGTGCATGTAGCGCTCGTGGAGCTCGGCGATCTCGTCGTCGTCGACGAAGGAGAGCGAGAGCTCCGCCCGTACGTGGCCCTCGGCCACCAGGGTGACGCGCACGA
Source organism: Actinomycetota bacterium (assembly GCA_035697485.1). Classification (NCBI taxonomy): domain Bacteria; kingdom Bacillati; phylum Actinomycetota; species Actinomycetota bacterium. Next base: position 32,237 of record DASSCU010000011.1, on the reverse strand, counting down.
GCTCCGCCAGCGCCGCCTCGTCGACCGCCGACGCATCCGACCGGCGGTCCGACACGAGGACCCTGGGATGGCCGCAGTCGTCGTCGTTCATCGCACCCGCGGTCACGGCTCCACCGGCAGCGCCTGCTGCCCGAACAGGTCGTACGCCTCCACGATGTCCTGCACGATCTTGTGCCGCACCACGTCGCTGCCCCCGAGGTGGCAGAACGCGATGTCGTCGACGTCGCCGAGGATCTCCTCGATGATCGCCAGCCCGCTCTTCTGCCCGTGCTCGAGGTCGACCTGGGTCGCGTCGCCGTTGATCACGGCCTTGGATCCGAACCCGATACGCGTGAGGAACATCTTCATCTGTTCGGGGGTCGTGTTCTGCGCCTCGTCGAGGATCACGAACGCATCGTTCAGGGTGCGCCCGCGCATGTACGCGAGGGGTGCGACCTCGACGGTGCCCCGCTCCATCAGCCGTGGAAGGGTCTCGGCGCCGGTCATCTCGAACAGCGCGTCGTAGAGCGGGCGCATATAGGGGTCGATCTTCTCGTAGAGCGTGCCGGGCAGGTATCCGAGCCGCTCCCCCGCCTCGACCGCCGGCCGAGTGAGGATCAGGCGGGAGACCTGGCGGTCCTGCAGCGCACGGACCGCGGTGGCGACGGCGAGGTAGGTCTTGCCCGTGCCCGCCGGCCCGATCGCGAACGTCACGGTGTTCGATCGGATCGCGTCGACGAACCGTTTCTGCCCGATCGTCTTCGGGGTGATGCCCTTTCCCCGCGCGGTGAGCAGCCGGTCGCCGAGGACCTCCGAGGGACGCAGCTCCGGTTCATCGGCCGATCTCGAACCGTCGCCCTTCACGAGGGCGATCGTCTGACCGACCGAGGAGTCGGTGAGCTCGTGACCCTCTTCGAGCAGCACGAGCAGCTCCTCGAAGATCCGGGCCACGCGCTCGGCTTCCGCCTCGCGGCCGGTGACGGTGATCTCGTTCCCGCGCACGAGGATGCGGCACTCGAACGCCGACTCGATCAACTTGAGGAAGACGTCGCGCTGGCCGAGGAGGGCCACCATCGGTTGGTTGCCCGGGACGAGGATCTTGACTTGGGTGGTGGCGCTCGCCACGTGTGTCGTCTCTCGGGGCGGTGGCCCCGTTCCCTCCTGGTTCGGCAGCACTGTCGACGATGGCCGCCTTCGCGGCGGCCTCATCAACCACTGTAACCGAACCTAGCCCGGAGGCCAGCTCATCTGGCGACCGCCCAGCAGGTGGAAGTGCAGGTGGAACACCGCCTGTCCGGCGTCGGGCCCCACGTTGGCCACGAGGCGCCACCCACTCTCGGCGATGCCTTCGGCGCGCGCCAGTTGGCTCGCCGCCTGCATGATGTCGGCGAGCACGTCGCCGTGGTGATCCCCGAGTTCGGCCACCGATGCCACGTGCTCCTTGGGGATCAGCAGGATGTGCGTCGGCGCCTGTGGGTTCACGTCGCGGAAGGCGACGACCCCGTCGGACTCGCGGACGATGTCGGCCGGGATCTCACGGGCCGCGATCCGACAGAAGAGGCAGGACGTGTCCATGCGTTCCAGCCTACCCCGTGCGGCCCGACCCTCAGAACTCCGGACGCCGCAGGCGCGCCGGCGCCGGTTCGCGCTTCGAGGTCCGTTCGCCGCGCAGATCCGCGAGGCGCTCCCAGAGCTTGCGCTCCTCGCGCGAGAGGTCGTCGGGGGTGATGACGTGGAGCGTGACGTACAGGTCGCCGCGCCCCCGTCGGTTGACGTTGGGCACCCCGCCGCCCTTGATGCGCACGACGGTGCCGGACTCCGTCCCTGGCTCGACGCTGATGCGCTCGGGGCCGTCGAGCCCCTCGATGTCGAGCTCGGCACCCAGCGTCGCCTGGGTCATCGAGACGTCGAGCACCGTGAACAGGTCCTGGCCGCGACGGTCGAACTCCTCGGCAGGCTCGACCGAGATGCCGACGTAGAGGTCGCCCGACGGTCCGCCGGCGACACCCGCGTGCCCGTTCCCCGCCACCCGGAGTTCCATGCCGTCGGAGACCCCGGCGGGGATCTCGATCGTGACCGTCGTCTGCTCCCGGCGGCGCCCCTCACCGAAGCACGCCTCGCACGGGTCGAGCACCTCCTGCCCCGTGCCCCGACAGGTCGTGCACGGCGCGGAGGTCATCACCGCGCCGAAGACGCTCCGACGCACCGCCTGCACCTGCCCGACCCCTCCGCACGAGCGACACGAGACCGGGGCCGTGCCTGGTTCCGCGCCGTTGCCCTTGCAACGATCGCAGGCGACGAGGCGCTCGATCTCCAGGTCGCGGCGGGCGCCGAACACCGCGTCGCGGAACCCGAGCACGATGCGCACGCCGAGGTCCTCGCCGTGCTGGGTCCGCGAACGCGGACCACGGCGACGGCTGCCGACGCCGAAACCGCCCTGCCCGAAGAACATGTCGAAGATGTCCTGGATGTCGGTGAAGCCGGCCGCGGCGGGGCCACCCGTGCTGCCGAACGCGTCGTACTGCCGCCGCTTGTCGGGATCGGACAGGATCTCGTATGCGCCGGCGACCTCCTTGAACCGCTCCTCGGCTGCGGCATCGTCGTTCACGTCGGGGTGCAGCTCGCGCGCCAGACGCCGGTACGCCTTCTTGATGTCGTCGTCGGACGCGTCGCGCGTGATGCCGAGCACCTCGTACAGATCGCGGACGGCGGCCATCTACTGATCGAGCTCCGTCGCCAGCTCCGACAACCGCTTCGCCACCGCCCGCACGGACGCCATCGCCGACAGGTAGTCCATGCGCGTCGGACCCACCACGCCGATCGTGCCCAGCGTCGTCTCGCCGGTGCGGAACGGTGCCGTGATCAGGGAGGCTTCCCACTCGCCCGTCGAGGGATGCTCCGCACCGATCGTCACGTTGAGCTCACCGCGGGCGGAGCTGACGTCGGCCAGCACGCCGAGCATCTCCTGCTCGCGCTCAAGCGTCTCGAACAGGCGCCGCAGGGTCTCGCGACGCATCTGCTGCGCCTCGTCGGCCAGGTTCGAGACACCACCTACCACCATGTGCGCCGAGCGCTCGCCCTGGGTCGCAACCCGCAGCGTCTCCGCGACGTGCAGCAGCAGGTCTCGCTGAGCGGCGGTGCCCTCGGCGGCGAGCTGCAGCAGCCGGGCCTGCGCGTCGAGGTAGTTGAGCCCCCGCAAGGCCTTCAGCCGCCGGTCGGCATCCCGCAGGGCGGCCGCGTCCACCTCGTCGGGCTTGTCGATCACCTGCTTGTCGACGCGCCCGTGCTGGCCGATCGCCAGGATCATCATCGTGGGTCCCATGTCGATGAGCTCGACCCGCACGATCGGCTCCTCGACGGCGCTCGGAGGCACGGCAAGGCCCGCATACTGGGTCAGACGGGAGAGCAGTTGCACGCTCCCCTTCAGCACCTCCTCGAGGTCGACGATCGCCTCGGCGAAGTAGCCCGCGATCAACCGCCGCTGCGCCTCGCGCAGCCGCCCGCCCGCCGGGAGCGAATCGACGTAGTGCCGGTACCCGCTGTCGGTCGGGATGCGACCGGCGCTCGTGTGCGGATGGGTCAGGTACCCGAGTTCCTCGAGTGCGGCCATCTCGTTTCGGATCGTCGCGCTCGAGACACCGAGGCCCGCGTGCTCCGCGATCGACTCACTGCTCACCGGCTCGCCATCGCGAACGTACTGCTCGACGACGGCACGGAGCACGGCGCCCTTGCGCGGACCCAGGTCGGGACGGTCTCGATCGGCCATGACCCCAATCATACGTAGCACTCTGCCCCAGGGAGTGCTAAGCGCGCGGAGTCGCGGCCTCAGCAGGGAAGCTGGGTGATCGCTTCCTCGAGGGCGGCGAAGGGGGCCGTGGTATCGGCCTGGGTGGCGAGTGCCTCGCGAGCATCGTCGATCGCGGCGATCACCGCCCTGACCTGCTTCGCGGTCGGACGCTCCCCCGCCTCCTTGAGGGCCGCAACGTCCTCCTTGAGCTGTTCGGCCGCGACCCCGAGCGCGTCGTCACGGAAGACCACCACCTGCTGGACGTGCCCGCACATCGTGGCGGTCGCCGCCTCGGCGGTCACCTGGCCGCCTCCGTCGGTCGGCGTGCCTTCGCCCCCGCCGTCGTCGCCACCGAAGACCACGTTGAAGAGAAGCACGAGCACCACGGCGGCCACGACCGCCACCAACGCGTAGATCCAGTTCGGTCGTCCACCGGACTCGCGGACCGGCATCGCGAACGCGTCCTCGGGCCCCTCGTCGTCGGCCCCGAGCCCCAGTCCCGGTGGGAACGCGGAACCCAGCGGCTCCTGGGGCGTGTCGAGATCGGCATCCGTGATCGTGACCGTGGTCGGGGTCGCCGGTTCCGGGGGGGCGGGAGGCGGCGGTTCCGCCGAGGCATCCTGGAGCAGACCGCATCGAGGACAGGTCCACGTGGTTGCGTTCAGTTTCGCATGGAACCGCGATCCGCACGAACGACAGACGACGAATCCCCACTCCTTGCCGCACGATGAGCACGTGTAGCCGCTGGACCCGGCCTCGACGTGCTGGGCCCTGTCGCAGCTCGGGCAGCGCACCGACGGCATGGGACCACTCTATCCGGCCTCCCCGTCCGACGCCCGGGGAGCCCGGCGCCCGACCGGTTCGTGACGGACTAGCCGGGCCGGTCGGCGGTGAGCCCGAGCACGAGCTCGTTCAGGAGGAGCATCCCCCGCTCGGTCGGCACGAGCGACCCGTCGTCGTCGATGAGCAAGCGGCTCTCGAGGAACGACCCCGCTCGATCGTCATCGATCCAGCTCGCCGGAACGCCCTCGAGGATGCGCAGCCGCAGGAACACCTCCTCGAGGTAGGCGTCGCCGGGGTCGAGCGACTCCTCGCCCCCGATGGGCAGCTCACCGCGCTCGACCGTCGCGAGATACTCCTCGGGAGGACGGACGTTCCACCATCGGCGGTCGTCCCGGTAGGAATGCGCACCCGCGCCGAGTCCGAGGTACGGCCGCCGCCGCCAGTACCCGAGGTTGTGCCGGCACTCGTAGCCCGGCCGCGCCCAGTTCGAGACCTCGTAGTGACCGTAGCCGGCGTCGCGCAGCATCGAGCACGCGAGCTGGAACATGTCGGCCTGCGTGTCGGGGTCCGGCGCCCTCACGTCGCCGCGGGCCACCGCACGGCCGAGCGGCGTCGCGGGCTCGATCGTGAGGGCGTACGCGCTCACGTGCTCCGGGGCGAGGGTGATCGTTTCCGCGAGCGTGCGTTCCCACGACTCGAGCGTCTCGCCGTGCGCGCCGTAGATCAGGTCGAGGTTCACGTTCACGTAGCCGGCGGCGCGCGCGGCGGCGAACGCCCGCCGGACGCTGTCGGGCGAGTGCAGCCGTTCGAGCGACCGCAGCACCGCCGGGTCGAACGACTGCGCGCCCATCGACAGCCGCGTGTAGCCCTCGGCGAGCAATGCCGCGAGCGAGGCTTCCTCGACGGTGTCGGGGTTGGCCTCGGTCGTGACCTCGGCGTCGGGCGCCACGTCGAACGCGTCGCGCAGCGCACTCAGCAACGAGCCGAGATCGCCCGGCGTCATCGTCGTCGGCGTTCCCCCGCCGAGGAAGACGCTCTCGACCGACGCGCCGTCCCACGCGGGAGCCGCGAGTCCAGCCTCGGCCAGCAACGCGCGCAGGTACCGAGGCTCGAGCTCGTCGAGCCCCGCGTACGCGTTGAAGTCGCAGTAGCCGCAGCGGGTGAGGCAGAACGGCACGTGCACGTAGATGCCCGCGCTCACTTCTTCCCCTTGGCTGAGCCCCCGTCGTCGACGCGCAGCGCTTGGATGAACGCTTCCTGCGGCACGTCGACCTTCCCCACCCGGCGCATGCGCTCCTTCCCCTTCTTCTGCGTCTCGAGCAGCTTGCGCTTGCGAGTGATGTCGCCGCCGTAGCACTTCGCGAGCACGTCCTTGCGCTTGGCCTTCACGGTCTCGCGGGCGATGATCTTCGAGCCGATCGCGGCCTGCACGGCTACGTCGAAGAGCTGGCGGGGGATCAGCTCCCTCAGGCGCTCGACCATCTTCTTGCCGTACGCGTAGGCCTTGTCGCGGTGCACGATCGTGCTGAACGCGTCGACGGGCTCGCCGTGCAGCAGTACGTCGACGCGCACGAGGTTCGACTCCTGATAGCCCCACGGCTCGTAGTCGAGGCTCGCGAAACCCCGCGTCCCCGACTTCAGCTGGTCGAAGAAGTCGAAGACGATCTCGGCCATCGGCAGCACGTAGTGCACCTCGACGCGTTCGGGGGTGAGGTAGCTCATGTCGACGAGCTCGCCGCGGCGCTCCTGACACAGCCCGAACACGGAGCCCAGGTAGTCCGACGGCGTGATGATCGTGGCGTAGACGACCGGCTCCTCGACCTTGTCGTAGTCGCCGCCGGGCGGCATCTCGGCCGGGTTGTGCACGATCGTCATCTCGCCGTCGCGGAACACGTGGAACTCCACGTTGGGCGCGGTCGCGATCAGCTCGAGGTCGAACTCGCGCTCGAGGCGCTCTTTGACGATGTCCATGTGAAGCAGCCCGAGGAACCCGCATCGGAACCCGAAGCCGAGCGCCTGCGATGTCTCCGGTTCGAAGTGCAACGCGGCGTCGCTCAGCTTCAGCTTGTCGAGCGCGTCGCGCAGGTCCGCATAGTCGCTGCCGTCGGCCGGGAAGAGCCCCGACCACACCATCGGCTTCGGCTCGCGGTAGCCCGGGAGCGGCTCGGTCGCGCCCTGCTTGCCGGCGAGCGTGATCGTGTCGCCAACCTTGGCGTGGTGCACGTCCTTCAGGCCGGTCACGAGGTAGCCGACCTCGCCCGGGCCGAGATCGGGCACGGGGATCGGTTCGGGCGCGTTCACGCCCGTCTCCTCGGCTTCGCTCTCGACGTGCGTGGCGAACATGCGGATGCGCGCGTGCGACGGGAGCACGCCTTCCTGCACCCGCACGTAGGTGATCACGCCGCGGTACGCATCGAACATCGAGTCGAAGATCAGCGCTTGCAGGGGCTTGGCCACATCGCCGACGGGCGGGGGCACCCGGTCGATCACCGCCTGCAGCAGCTCGTCGACCCCCTCGCCCGACTTCGCGCTGATGTGCAGGATGTCGGCCGGGTCGCAGTCGAGCAGGTTCGCGAGCTCCTTCGTGCGTTGCTCGGGCTCGGCGGCCGGCAGGTCGATCTTGTTCAGGGCCGGCACGATCACGAGACCGGCGTCGCGCGCGAGGTGGTAGTTCGCGAGCGTCTGGGCCTCGAGGCCCTGCGCGGCATCGACGAGCAGCACGGCGCCCTCGCAAGCCTCCAGCGACCGCGAGACTTCGTACGTGAAGTCCACGTGTCCCGGGGTGTCGATCAGGTTCAGCTCGAAGCCGTCGTGCAGCAGGCGCACCGACTGCGCCTTAATCGTGATGCCGCGCTCGCGTTCGAGATCCATCTTGTCGAGGTACTGGGCGCGCATGTCGCGATCGGCCACGGTGTGGGTCACCTCGAGCAGGCGATCGGCCAGCGTCGACTTCCCGTGGTCGATGTGCGCCACGATGCAGAAGTTGCGGATGTGGGAGGTGTCGGTGCTCACGGCCCACCCATGGTACGGGCGGGCCGCGCACCCGCGGCCGCACGGAGCCCGACTGGTACGCTGGGCGGCCGTATGGCGAACATCAAGTCACAGATCAAACGGAACAAGCAGAACGAGGTGCGCCGCGAGCGCAACAAGGCCGTGCGTTCGTCGCTCAAGACCTCGCACAAGAAGGTCGAGGCCGCGATCGCCGAGGGCGATGCCCAGGCCGCCCAGGAGCGGGCGCGCGAGGCATCCAAGGCGCTCGACAAGGCCGCGAGCAAGGGCGTCGTGCACAAGCGCACCGCCGCTCGCCGCAAGAGCCGTCTGGCGAAGGCCGCCAACGCGGCCGGCGCCGAGTAGCGTCCCCGGTCCCTTCGCCCCACGTCTGTCATAGGCTGCCCTCATGGCGGCCTCACCCGGTCGTTCCCCGCTCGGCGCCTACCTCTCGATGGCCGGCGTCGCCGTGGCCGTGTTCGTCGGGCTGACCATGATCGCCGAGCCGGCACCGCGCGGCTCGGGACCCTCTCCCGCCTCGCTCGCTCCGCTCGTGCCAGGCACCCCCGCGGCCCAGCGGGACTTCATGACGGCGGTGCTGGGCCGGCCGCGCGTCTCCACCGCCCGCCCCTACTGCGACCCCGCTGGGTGCTGCCCGACCCATCGGACGACGTTCGGCACGACGGCGCCGAGGAAGGACGTGATCGAGGCCTTCGAGGTGCAGGGGTACTCGGCCCTGCCGGGCGACCGCGACGTCGTGCGCCCGGGACCGTTCCCGGCGGTCAGGTGGACCGCCGAGCTCGACTACGCGGGGCGCTGGGCCTGGCGCCGCGTCGAGGTCGCCCGGGGGACCGACGTCGACCGGCCGGACTGGCCAACCGTCTTCGTCGAGAGCTCGATCGCGTGCGGGGAGCGGTGAGTCACCCGGCGGCGATCGCGACCACGAGCGCGGGCATCACGGTGTCGCCGGAGGCACCCGACTTCAAGGCGCGATCGGTCTCGGTGATGCGCTCGTGCACACGCAGCAGCTGGGCCATCGAGAAGTTCCGCGCCTGCTGCTGGTAGCGGCGGGCCTGCCAGTCGAACCGCAGGCCGGCGCGCTTGGCGAGCTCGGCGGGCGGCATGCGATCGGGCAGCGAGCGCACGCGGATCAGGTCACGCAGACGGCTCGAGACGCCGCCGAGCACCTTGAGCGGGTCGTCGCCGCCCTCCTCGATCGAACGCCACGAGCGGATCGCGCCCGGAAGGTCGCGTGAGAACGCGCGGTCGCACAGGTCCCAGACCTTCTGCTCGCCGAGCCCCCGGAACTGGCGAGCCACCAGAGCGGGGGTGATCCGCTGGGCCGGGAATGCCGACTCGAGCTGAGCCAGGGCGGCGACGAGCTGGCCGGGCTCTTCTCCGAGGATCTCGACCAGCGCGCGAGCGGCCGGGACCGAGAGGTCGAGGCCGAGGGTGTCGGCCCGGCGGGTGAGCCAGGGCTCGAGGTCCTTCCGCTTGATCTCGACGTGTACCACGTCGCCGACGGGCTTCACGAGCTTGTCGAGGGCGGCGGGTACCTTGCCGCGATCGGCCACCCGACAACAGATCACGAGCTGTGCGTCGGGGTCGGGAGCGTCGAGGTAGGCAGCGAGCTCCGCGGTCGCATCCTTCGTGAGGGAGCGCGCGTCGGAGATCAACAGTGCCCTCGGCTCACCGAACAGCGAGGGGGTGGCGAGGTCCTGCAGCTCCCCGCCCTGCCACTCCCCCGCGTCGACCTCGCCCGGGCGCACCTCGCCGAACCGGGCGAGCGCCGCCTCGCGCAGCAGGAAGTCGTCCTCGCCCCACAGCAGCGCGATCGGAGCACGGGAACGGCTGGCCATGGCTCGGATGGTAGCGCGACGCTGTGACGTGTCCGCAGCGCCGTGCCGATCAGCGCTCGCCAGAGACGACCGCCACCCCGTCGACGAACGTCACGGTGACCGTGCCGCTGCGGTCGGTGCGCCAGACCGTCGACCCCGCGGCGGCGAGGGCGTCGAGCGTGAACGCGGTCGGGTGCCCCAGCGTTCGGCGATGTCACCTGAGCGCGTGTCGGCGTCAGCCGATCTGCTCGGCCAGTCCGATGAGGATGCCCTCGGGGCCTCGGACGTAGCAGAGCCGATACACCTCTTCGTACTGGACCACTTCGTCGACGACCTGCGCGCCGTGGTCGCGGAGCCGGGCGAGCGTATCGTCGAGGTCGTCCACCGCGAACATGACACGCAGGTAGCCCAGAGCGTTCACCGGGGCGTTCCGGTGATCGGCGACCACAGGCGGCGCGACGAATCGCGAGAGTTCGATCCGGCCGTGGCCGTCCGGCGTGCGCATCATGGCGACCTCGACGCGCTGGTCGCGCAGTCCGGTGACGCGCCCTGACCAGTCTCCCTCGATCATGTCTCGACCCTCGAGTTCGAGGCCCAACTCGGCGAAGAACGAGATCGCAGCATCGAGCGATTCCACCACGATGCCGACGTTGTCCATCCGTTGAAGCGCCATGCGGCCATTCTTGCAGGGGAGGAGTCGTAGGCTTGGTTCTCGTGGAAGACGCCATCCGGCATCACAACTGGGCGACGATGCGCGTCCTCGACGCCTGCGCGGACCTGACCGACGAGCAGCTCCACCGGCCTTTCCCGGCGATGTACGGCAGCGTGCAGGAGACGCTCCGGCACGTGGTCGACTCCGACGGCTGGTACCTGTTCCGCCTCGCGGATACCGAAGGGGACTACGACGGCCCGGACGATGACGCCGACCTCGGAGCCCTTCGCGTCATCGCGGAGGCGAACGGGCGCGAGTGGGAGCGCCAACTCGCCGAGGGGTGGGATCCCGATCTGCCGCTCACGACGCCGACGATCGACGGGCCGGTGGAGCACACCTTCGTCGGGATCTGGCTCGCACAGGCGATGCACCACGGCACCGACCATCGGAGCCAGATCTGTACGGCGCTCACGACGTTCGGTATGGAGCCACCCGGCATCGACGTCTGGGAGTACGGCGAGGCGGTCGGCAGGCTCACGTTGGATCCGCCAGACGCCGAGGGCTGACGGTTGCGCGAGGTTTCGGGGATGTATCTCGAGCCGCCAGCGACCGTCCCTGCGTCGAGGCGGTCACCTGGTGGCGTCGTCCGACAGATCTCGATCCTGCATCTCCCAGGTGTGGTCGAGCACGTGGTACGCCGTGTGTCGAAGCAGGTACGGGATCGTCCACTTGCCGAGTGGCGTGCCCTCCTTGTACCGCGCACGCATCGCCTCAACGAAGCGGTCGCGGTGCTTGGCGAGTCCGCTCGGCCTCAGCAGGTCCACCAGCTCGGACTTGGCATCCACGCGCCTCGAGAAGTCCTCACCCTCGTTCGCCAGGACGTGGCGGATGATCTTGTCACGGGAGCGGCCGCCGCCCCGGACACCCGGCCGGAGCTCTGCCGTTACGCGAGCGGCCGTCTCGTCGAACTCGGCCCACGCCGCGCGGAGCAGCCGCACCTGGCGGTCGAACGTCGGCGCGTCGAACGCCTGGCGGTCCAGCGGCGAAGGCGCGAACGAGACGCCCCAGAAATCGGTCGAGCCGGTCCCCGGGTATCGATCGATGATGTCAAGCTTGGTCTGGGTCGTGAGCTGCGAGCCCAGCCGGACGCGCTTCGCGACTGGAAGGTACCGCGGGACGTAGTCGACGAGCTTCTCGACCGCCAGGTCCTCCGTCTTGCCGCCCCGTTCGAGTCCCGGCCAGTCCGCCGCAACGGCGACCCAGCGCTTGCCCCTCGTTGGCTGTTCGACGAGCACGCGAAGCTCGGAGGTCACGACTCATCATAGAGCCAACCAACATCGTCAGCGGTCGGCGACGACGGCGGGCACGCCACCCTGGAAGGTGATGGTGACCGTTCCGTGTTGGTCGGTCCTCCAGACCTGGGCCCCGGTGGTGGTGATCGCATCGAGCGTGGCCTGAACGGGATGACCGTAGGTGTTCTCGCCCACGCTCACCACGGCCACCGGCGCCGCCACGGCCTCGAAGAACTCCGCGACCGATGTGGCCGCGCCGTGGTGGGGCACCTTCAGCACGTCGGCGTGCAGGTCGAGACCCACCTGGTCGCGCTGCTCGAGGAGCCACTCCTGGGCGGGCTCCTCGGGTTCGGTCGCGAAGAGCACCGAGTCCGCGCCGTGGGTGAGCCTGATCACGAGCGCGTCGTTGTTCGTGTCGGACTCGGTGCCCGTGTAGCACTCGTGCGGCGACAACACGTCGAGCCGCACGTCGCCCACGACGAAGGAGTCACCCGCCCAGGGCGTGCGCGCCTCGATCCCCTCGTCGGCGATCGCCCGGTCGACCTCGACCTGCAGCGCCGACGTCGACGGACACCCCGGCTGCAGCACCACACCGACCTGGAACCGAGCCAGCACCGCGGGCAGGCCGACCACGTGATCGGCGTGCGGGTGACTCGCGACGACGACGTCGATCCGCTTCACGCCGAGCGCGGCGAGCTCGGTGGCGGTCTGCTCCTCGTCGGGGCCGCCATCGACGAGCATCGTCATGCCGGCCGGGGTCGTGACGAGCGCCGCGTCGCCCTGCCCGACGTCGAGGAACCGCACGGTGAGCGCATCGGGCGGTCCGACCGAGGCCGCCGAGTTCCACACAAGCAGCGGCACGAGGAGCACGCCGACGATGACCGCACGGCGGGGCGGGCGCCACCCCGAGTGCAGCGCCGCCGTGACCGCGACGACGAGACCGGCACCGAGGACCAGCACGGCTGGGCCTCCGTTCGAAGTGATGTGCGCGACAGGAGCCCGCCCCGCGACGTTCGCGATCAGCTGCAGGGCTCGCATCGGCGCCTGGGCGGCGAGCCCGACGAGGTGACCGATCGGCTCCGAGACGATGCCCAGCCCGGCCGCCACGAGCCCGAGCAGCAGCGACGGCGCCACGGTCGGCGCGGCGACCACGTTCGCGAGCAGGGTCACACCCGGCACATCGTGGAAGTGGTACAGCAACACGGGCGTCACACCGAGCTGGGCGGCGAGCGTCGTGCCCGCCGCCGCCGCGACGGGCGCAGGCATCACGCGGGCGAACCGCTCGCCCAGCGGGCCGGCCATCGCCACCATGCCGGCGGTCGCCGTGACGGAGAGCTGGAAGCCGATCGATCGAACCAGCACCGGCTGCAGGATCAGCAGCACGAGCACCGCGCCCGAGAGCACGACCGCGGTCGAACGGGCGCGGCCGAGGAGCAGACCGACGAGGGTGAGCGCGGACATCGCGCCGGCACGCATCACCGACGGCTCCGCGCCGGTGAGCACGACGATGAACGCGACCGTCGCGAGCCCGACCGACACCTGGGCGGCCCTGGGCAGCCCCAGCATCGTCACGAGCGCGAGGATCGGGCCGAGCACCATCGCCACGTTGCCGCCGGAGACGACGAGCAGGTGCGTGAGCCCGGTTGCCTTGAAGTCGCGCTCGACGCCCGCGTCGACGTGCGAGTCGTCGCCGAGCGCGAGGCCCATGAGCAACCCGGCTTCCCGGGCGGGGAACACCGCCTCGATCGACCGTGCCATCGTCGACCGCACGGCCTGGGTCGCTCGAACGAACGGGTTCGGGGAACCCTCGAGCCGCTCGACCTGCGACGCACGCAGCGTGACCGCGACGCCCTTGGCGTGGATCGCGTCGAGGAACCCCGGGTCGTCGGGCACCTGGAGCGAACCGTCGGCCCGGACGAGGTCGCCGCGGGCGGCCGCGGGCGGATCCTCGTCGCCGGAGAGCCAGATCGTCTCGCGGAGCGCGCTCACCGTGCCGTCGGCCGTGCGCAGGAGGCGGACATCGGCGAGCGCGTGCCATCCGAGCGCGCCGGGGCGCGGATCCTCCCGGAGCGTGGCGTCGACCTCGACCCGGTCGGGCGCCCGTGCCGCGAGCGGCGAAGATGCCAGCCGCCGCAGAGCGAGCAGGGCCCAGCAGACACCCAGGGCACAGACGCCGGTGCAGACCAGGAGGGTCACCGCGGCGACAGGGGCGCCGGGGCTGCGCCTGGGGGCCGCCACACGTTCGACCGACGCCACGGGACGGCGTTCGGCCGGGACGAGCCCGGCCTCAGCCACCGGATCCCGTCCGCGGGTGACGGGCGCGGCGATCACGGCCGAGACCAACGCGGCCAGGCCGAGTACGCCGGGCGCCCACACGATCCATGACCGCGCGGGACCGAATCCGATGAGGAGCCCCGCCCACCAGGCCGTGGTCGCGGCCGGGAGCAGCCAGGCGCTCATACCGTGACCTGGTCTCGGATCTCCTCAAGGGTCGCCGGGCCGATGCCGCTCACGTTCTCGAGGTCGTCGACCGAGGCGAACGGGCCGTTCTCCGTGCGGTAGTCGACGATCGCGCCGGCGAGCACCTCGCCGATGCCGGAGAGGGTCTCGAACTCCGTCGCGCTCGCAGTGTTGATGTTGATCAGGCCGCCGCTCGAAACGGAGCCGGCGCCGGCCGGCGCCACCGTGCCGGGGTCAGCGGCCCCCTGCTTCGGGACGACGACCTGGGTGCCGTCGGTCAGCGGGGCCGCCAGGTTCAGCACCGAGAGGTCGGCGCCCTTCCTTGCCCCACCGGCGCGGTCGACGGCGTCGACCACGCGGTCGCCCTGGGCGAACTCGTAGACACCCGGCTCGTGCACCCAACCGGTGACGTCGACGATGATCGGCGGTCCGGTCGGCGACGCGACCGCAGTCGCATCGGCGGGCGCATCGGCGGGCGCGGCGGGGGCCATCGACGCCAGCGCGTCGACCGCGATCGTCACGGGCCTCGGGAGCGATCGCACGTACCACAGGCCGGCGCCCGCCATCGTGATGACGACCACCACGACCAGACCGACGAGCTCCCCCCGAGACAACGTGTCGAGCCGATCCCTGACGCTCATGCCACGGACGCTAGGGGGGCCCTCGTAGGCGTTCAGTGACGCGCGTCACGGCTGTGCGGCGGTTCGCCTTCGGGCACGGAACGTGGTTGCATCAGCCGATGCAGCGACACCGCGACGATGGCATCGGCTTGGACGAGCTCGCCCAGGCGGCGAGGAACCACGGCCTGCCGCTCGAGGCGCTCCGGTCCGACATCACGCCCGCCGGCCTCCACTACCTGCTGATCCACTACGACATGCCGCTCGTCGACGCTGCCGGATGGTCGCTCACCCTCGATGGGTTCGAGCAACCGCGACGTCTCAGCATCGACGCCCTCCGCGAGCGTCCGCGCGTCACCGCGCCGGTCACGTTGGAATGCGCAGGGAACGGCCGCGCGATGTTCGAGGAACGCCCGCCGAGCCAGCCATGGCTGCTCGAGGCAGTGGGCACCGCCGAGTGGACGGGGACACCGCTCGCACCACTCCTGCAGGAAGCCGGGGTCCCGGCGGACACCGTCGATATCGCGTTCGCCGGACTCGACCGGGGCATCGAAGGGGGCGAGGAGCAGGCGTACGAGCGCGGCCTTCCGCTCGCCGAGGCGATGCGCGACGACGTCATGATCGCCTACGAGATGAACGGACGGCCACTGCTTCCCCAGCACGGGGCACCCGCACGGCTCGTCGTGCCCGGCTGGTACGGCATGACGCACGTGAAGTGGCTTGACCGGATCACGGCGCTCCCCGAACAGTTCGGCGGCTACCAGAACCTCGTGTCCTACCGGCTCCGGAACGACCCCGACGACGCCGGCGAGCCTCTGTCACGCATCCGCGTGAGATCGCTGATGGTCCCGCCCGGCGTGCCGACGTTCCCCGAACGCGACCGCGTGTTGGGAGCCGGACCCACGACGCTCGAGGGACGGGCATGGTCCGGTTCGGCCTCGATCGAACGCGTCGAGGTCAGCGTCGACGGACTCCGCACGTGGGCGGAGGCGGTCCTCGAGCCGGCTCCTGCTCGGCACGCGTGGCAGCGCTGGACCTTCGACTGGAACGCGACCCCGGGAATCCATGAGCTCGCATGCCGGGCGACGGATGCGTCGGGCGCGTGCCAGCCGCTCCACGCCGAGCCGAACCTCGGTGGGTACGCGAACAACGCCGTACACCGCCTGCGGGTCACGGTCGCCGGGGCCTGAGCTCCGGGGCCTGAGCTCGGGGCGCGAGCTCCAGGAGTTGGGCCAGTCAGCGCTTCGTGACGAGGTTCACGAGCTTCGGCACGCGCACGATCTCCCGCACGACCTCGCGTCCGTGGATCGCGGCCCGCACCTTGTCGCTGCCGCGCGCCAACTCGAGCGCACGGGCTTCGTCGATGTCGGCCGACACCTCGGCCTTGTCGCGGAGCTTCCCGTCGACCTGGAAGACCATCGTGACGGTGTCCTCGACCACGAGGGCGGGGTCGAACGAGGGCCAGCTGGACCGGTGCACCGACGCAGGCTCCCCGAACTCGACGCGCCACAGCTCCTCGGCCGCGAACGGTGCGAACGGTGCGAGCATCTGCACGAGGGCGCGCGCGGCACCGAGGGCACCCCCGCCCGCGTCGAGAGCGGTCCGCATCTCGTTCGTGAGCACCTGGAGCTTCGAGATCGCGGTGTTGAACCGGAACCGGTCGAGATCGTCGGTGACGCCCGCTATCGTCTTGTGCGTGAGGCGCACCAAGGCATCGGGCTCCGGCGAGGCGTCGCCACGTTGCACCGCGTCGCCGACGGCTGCGAACACCCGCCCGAGCCACGAGTGCACCCCCGGACGCCGGTTCGGGTCGTCGCCGGCGATCAGCTTCCAGTCGATGTCGTCCTCGAACGGACCGGCGAACAACATGATCAGCCGCATCGTATCGGCGCCCCATCGCTCCACGATCGGCATCGGCTCGACGATGTTGCCCTTCGACTTGCTCATCGAGGCGCCGTCGTAGATCACCTGGCCCTGGTTCATCAGGCGCGGGAACGGCTCGGTGAAGCCGACCATGCCTAGGTCGTAGAGCACCTTCGTGAAGAACCGCGTGTAGAGCAGGTGCAGGATCGCGTGTTCGACGCCGCCGGTGTACTGGCCGACCGGCATCCAGCGGTCGACGTCCTCGCGGCGGAACGGCCCGCCCTCGTAGCCCGGCGAGCAGTACCGGAACAGGTACCAGCTCGAGTCGACGAACGTGTCCATCGTGTCGGTGTCACGGGTCGCCTCGCCGCCGCACGACGGGCACCGCACGTGCTTCCAGGTGGGATGACGGGCCAGCGGACTCTCCCCACCCAGCTGGAAGTCGGCGTCGTCGGGCAGCAGCACCGGCAGCTCGTCGTCGGGTACCGGCACCTCTCCGCATGAAGGACAGTGCACGATCGGGATCGGGGCCCCCCAGTACCGCTGCCGCGAGAGCAGCCAGTCCCGCAGGCGGAAGTTCACGGTGGCCTCGCCCCGCCCTTCCCGCTCGAGCCAGGCCGCGACCTTCGCGATCGAGGCCGGTGAGGGCTCCCCGTCGAACGGCCCGCTGTCGACCATCACGCCCTCGTGCGGCAGCGCCTCGGTTATGGCGTCGGCGTCGATCGGTTCCGATCCCTCGGGCCGGATCACGACCCGCACCGGCAGGCCGTGCTGCCGTGCGAACGCGAAGTCGCGCTCGTCGTGCGCGGGCACGGCCATGATCGCGCCGGTCCCGTACTCCATCAGCACGTACGGCGCCGCGTAGACGGGCACCGTCTCACCGTTCACCGGGTTGACCGCGTGCACGCCGAGGGCCGCGCCTTCCTTGGTATCGGCGGCCTCCCGGCTCGCGAGCGAGGCCGCGCGGGAGCGCTGGATCAGCGGCTCGACCTCGGCCCAGGTGCCGCCGAGCTTCGCGAGGCGCTCGACCGCGGGGTGCTCGACCGAGAACACGAAGAACGTGACGCCCCACAGGGTGTCGGGGCGGGTGGTGAAGACCTCGATCTCCTCGCCCGTCTCCTCGATCGTGAACGTGACGCGCGCGCCCTCGCTGCGGCCGATCCAGTTGCGCTGCATGGTCAGCACGCGTTCAGGCCACCGCACGAGCTGGTCCTCGTCGTCGAGCAGGCGCTGCGCGTAGTCGGTGATCTTGAAGAACCACTGGGTCAGGTTGCGGCGCTCCACCATCACGCCGCAGCGCTCGCACGCCCCCTGGATCACCTGCTCGTTCGCCAACACGGTCTGGTCCTTGGGGCACCAGTTGACGGGCGACTCCTTGCGGTAGGCCAGCCCCTTCTCGAAGAACCGCAGGAACAACCACTGGGTCCACCGGTAGTACTCGGGCTCGTGCACGGCCAGGCGCCGGGTCCAATCGAACGACATACCCATGCGCCGGAACGACCGCGCCTGCTGCTCGATGTTCGCATCGGTCCACGCCCTGGGGTCGATGCCCCGCTTGATCGCGGCGTTCTCTGCCGGCAGCCCGAACGAGTCCCATCCGACCGGATGGAGCACGTTGTCCCCGCGCATCCACCGATATCGGGCGACCACGTCGCCCCCGCTGAACGCCTCGGCGTGACCCATGTGCAGGTCGCCCGAGGGATACGGGTACATATCGAGCGCGTAGAACCGCGGCCGCTCGTCGGCGGCATCCTCCGACGCCTCGTAGATGCGCTCGTCGGCCCAGGCCTGCTGCCACTTCGGTTCGAACTCGCTCGGGTCGTACCGCCTGCTCATGGCGGTAGATGGTAGCGGAGGGTCGGAAGCGCCTCCGGGAGACGCGTCAGCGCGGGGTGTCGGCCGGCGCCAGCCCGAGCTTGCGGGTCACGAGGGCGGGGATCTCCTCGGCGGGAACCGGCCGAGCGAAATGGAAGCCCTGGCCCATCGAGCATCCGTGTGCCTTCAGGAACTCCAGTTCTGCTGCGGTCTCGATGCCCTCGGCCAGCGGCACCATGCCGAGCCCGCTCGCGAGCTGGATCATCGCCCGCACCATGCTCGCGAGGCCGGTGTCGCGGTGCACGTCGCGGATGAACGACCGGTCGATCTTCAGGATCTGGACCGGCAGGTGCTTCAGGCGCGCGAGCGACGAGTACCCGGTGCCGAAGTCGTCGATCGCGAGCGACAGGCCCCACGCGCGCAGCTCGGCCAGGATCTTCTGGGTCCGGTCCGGGTCGGCCATCGCGGTGGACTCGGTGATCTCGACGACGACCTTCGACGGATCGACGTCGGCGGCGCGGAGCTTCTTCAGGATCTTCTCGGCGAGGTGCGCCGACCACAGCTGACGGGGCGAGAGGTTGAAGCCCACCGTGAGATCGAGGCCGTCGTCGGCCCAGGCGCGCTGCTGCGCTGCCATCCCGTCGATCACCCAGTCGCCGATCGCCTCGATCAGCCCGAGCTCCTCCGCCAGGGGGATGAACTCGCCGGGCGGCACGATGCCGCCGTTCGGGCCATGCCAGCGCACGAGCGCCTCGACCCCCTCGACCGAGCCGTCGGCCAGGTTCACGACGGGTTGGTAGTGCAGCACCCAGTCCTCGTACTCGACCGCCCGGCGCAGTCGCGTCGTGAGCGACAGCTTCTTCTTCGGGTCGTCGCCGCTCGTCGCGAACACGACGTAGCCGCCGGGCTCTTGGCGCTTCGACTGGTACATCGCCGCGTCGGCGTTCTTCATCAGCGTCTCGGCATCGAGCGCGTCCTGGGGGAAGAGCGAGATGCCGATCGATCCGCTCGCGATGAACTCCGTGCCGTTCAGCACGAACGGCTCGGCCAGCGACTCGTGCACACGCGAGGCCACCGACTCGGCGACGATCATCGCCGCCTCCCGGTCCGATCCCGTGTCGTGGGTCCGATCGAGATCGGACAGCAGCAGCAGGAACTCGTCGCCGCCCTGACGCGCGACGAGGTCGGTCTCACGCGTGTACACGCGGAGCCGCTCCGCCAGCTGTGCGAGGAGCTGATCGCCGGCGGCGTGCCCGAGGGAGTCGTTCACGAGCTTGAAGTTGTCGAGGTCGACGAAGATCACGCCCACGCCGAGATCGTGTCGCCGGGCACGCGAGATCGCGTTCTCGAGCATCTCCTCGAACAGGAGCCGGTTCGGTAGTCCCGTGAGCTTGTCGTGGTACGCGAGGAACGCCACCTGGTCCTCTGCGGCCTTACGGGCCGTGATGTCGAAGATCACGCCCTGGATCAGCCACGGCTCACCCTGCTCGTCCTTGATCGGATACGCCTGCTCGAGCACCCACTTGATCGTGCCGTCCTCGTGCACCATGCGGTACTCGTGGTTGAGGGTCGTGTGCTCCTTGAACGCCTGCTCGTACTCGTCCCACGCGCGATCGAGGTCCTCGGGGTGCACGTGCTTGCGCCAGCAGTAGGGGTCGGTGAGCCATTCGTCGGGGTCGATGCCGAGCAGGGTGACGACCTGCGGGCTCACGTAGATCGAGTCGGCGTTCTCGTCGACGGGGTCGAGGTAGACGACCGCGGGGATCTGCTCGACGAGGGCACGGTATTTTGCCTCGGCCTCGAACCTCGCCTCCCGCCCCGCCTGCAGCTCGGTCGCGTCGCGCAGCGTCACCACCATCAGCGGCGCGGGACCGTCGATGCGCCCGACGTGCACCTCCACCGGCACGGTCCCGCCTTCGCTCGTGCCGCAGACGGCCTCGACCCGGTCGCCCGTGCCGAGGTCGAGCAGGTCGGCCGCGACGAGCAGTTCCACCGATCGGCCGACCAGCTCGTCGCGGCCGAATCCCGTCAGCTCCTGGACGCGTTGGTTCGCGAACACGATGCGGCCGTCGGTGCTCGCGACGACGAGACATTCGGGCGTCGCCTCCAGCAGCGACCCGGGCTCGATCATCGCGGCGAAGCGGGCGCCGGCAGCATCGAGCGCCGACGCCGGGTCGCGTTCGGTCACCATGCGTGCCAATCCTTCCGAGACGTCTCTCGGTATGCATCGGATGGCCGGGCCGTCGACATGAGCGCGAGCCCACACGCAGCGCCGGTGCGTGGGTTCCACTCCGGCGAAGGACTCCATGGCGCCTATGCTCGTTCCATGGCTCACCGCGTGGAACGTGTGATCGAGACCGCCTGCTCCCCCGAGCGCGCGTTCGACTTCGTCGCGGACTTCTCCACCACCGAGGAGTGGGACCCCGGCATCCCGCGGGCTCGCAGGCTGGACGAGGACCCGATCGGCCTCGGCAGCCGCTTCGAGCTGCTCTCCCGGTTCGGCTCGACCGAACAGACGATCGTCTACGAGATCACCGCCTACGAACGCCCGAGCAGTGTCACATTCGTCGGTGACGGGAAGAACTTCCACGGCGTCGACGTGATCTCGTTCGCCCCGCGTGAGGACGGAGGCACCCACGTGACCTACGTGGCCGACCTCGGCCTCAAGGGGCCGACATCGATCGCGCTGCCGTTCCTCCGGGGCCGCCTCGACCAGATGAGCGACCGGGCGGTCGCGGGGCTGAAGAAGGCGCTCGACGCGCGCGTCTGAGGCCCCTCACCCGGCGACGTCGGATCTCACGCGGTCCGCGGCGTCATCTCGGTCATGCCCCACGGACTGTCGTGCTCGTTCAACAGGTCGAGGAACGGCACGGCATCGAACGCCTCGGGCCCAAGCACGCCTGCGCCCGCCCAGGTGCCGTTCGCGAGGAGCTCGAGGGCGATCACGGGGTTGATCGCCGTCTGCCACACGACCGCCTGCGCGCCGTCGTCCTTCCACGTCTGCTCGTTGTCGACGACGTGGTAGAGGTAGACCTCGCGGGGAGCTCCGTCGGTGCCGGTGCCGGTCACCCACGTGCCCGCGCACGTCTTCCCCGTCATCGTGTCGCCGAGCGTCATAGGGTCGGGCAGCGCCGCCGCGACGACATCGCGCGGCGAGACCTCCGCCCCGCGTACGTTCACCTTCTCCACGCGGTCGAGTCCGAGCTTATGCAGGGTCTCGAGCACCTGGATGAACTCGTCGCCGAGGCCGTACTTGAACGTGACGCGACGGCAGTCGACCCACCGCGGCACGAGCAGCACCTCCTCGTGCTCGACGTTCACGCACTCGACCTCGCCGATGCCCTCGGGGAACGAGAACATCTCCGGCTCGCTGAACGGCGCGGTGGTGAACCATCCGCGGTCCTTCTCCCAGATCACCGGCGGGTTCAGACACTCCTCGATCGTGGTCCAGATCGAGAACGTCGGCGCGAAGTCGTACCCCTCGATCTCGAGGTTCGCGCCGTCGCGAACGCCCACCTCGTCGATGCGGCCGAACAGATGGTCGGCCGCGTACCGGGCGAACACGTCGGCTGCTCCCGGCTCGATGCCGATGCCGACGAGAGCGAGCGCCCCGCGGTCTTCCCACAGGTCCGACATCGCGAACTGATCGTCGCCGAGCTTCTTCCCGACCTCCTCGTACGGACGCTGGGGGTGGGGCTCGGAGAGCGACATCGCCATGTCCATGTAGTTCACACCGGCCTCGAGAGCGCCCAGGAAGACGGGCATCACGAAGCGAGGGTCGGCCGCGTTCAGGATGATGTCGCAGTCGTGGGCGCGAGCGGCGTCGGCCACCTGCGTCGCGTTGGTCGCGTCGACCTTGGCCGCGGCGAACCGGCCCCCGGAGCCGTAGCGGTCGACGATGCGCTGCGCCTTCGCCCCGTCGATGTCGGCGAACACGACGTGCTCGTAGAAGTCCCGCCGGGCCGCGATCGGAGCGAACGCGGAGCCCACGCCCCCGGAACCCACCACCAAGATCCTCATGTCGCCATCTCCCCCTCGGGCACGGATGCCCGCGATGGTAATCGGCGACGGGCCCTCCGAACGGCGCGAGACGCGCCGGGCGGCCCCCGCTCCTCGGGACCCTCGTCACCTCCCGCGGCCCCACTCACGGACGACGATGACCGTGGACCTACGAGGAGGCATGAGGATGCGCCACCACATCGTCTACTGGAGGATGGCGAAGCGAGAGACCGACGTCGACGACACCGAGCTCGCGCTGCTCGCCGAAGAGGAGCGTCGAGGCGAGATCTACATCGAGTTCCTCGACGACGTGCGGCGACCGCTCACCTGGAACCACGAGGCCCATCGCTGGGTGGCCGAGGCACCCGAGCGGGTGCCGGTCGCTGCCTAGGCGTTCGGCACGAACGGCTCAGAGCGGATGCCCCCCATCGTGAGCGCCATCAGCGCTTTCCCCGTGTGGAGCCGGTTCTCGGCCTCGTCGTAGACGATCGACCGGGGCCCGTCGATCACCTCGTCGGTGACCTCGTTCCCCCGGTCCGCCGGCAGGCAATGCATGTACGCGGCATCGTCGTTCGCCAGCCCCATCCGGCGGGCGTCGCAGATCCGGTCCTCGTACTTCGCCGCGTCGGCCAACGCCGCCTCCTGATCGCCGAAAAGGTCGAGCCGCCCCCACGACTTCGGATACACGACGTCCGCGCCGCGGAAGGCCTCGTCCATGTCGGCGGCGAACGAGATCGATCCTCCCCCCTCTGCCGCAGCCCGCTCGGCGCGCGCCATCAGCTCAGGCATCAGCTCGAAGCCCGGAGGATGCGCGAGAACGACGTCGATCCCGAAACGCGGAAGGAGCGCGGCGAGGCCCTGCGGCACGGACATCGGCTTCGCGTACGAGGGGGCGAACGCCCACGTGACCGCCGCCCTCAGGCCCCGGAGATCGTTCCCCCGATGCTCGCGGAGCGTCATGAGGTCGGCGATCGTCTGCGTGGGGTGGTCGACGTCGCACTGCAGGTTGATCACGGGGATCTCGGCCCAGCGCGCCACCTCGCGCATGTAGGCATTCCCCTCCCCGGGGACCAGGTCGTGGCGGATCGCGAGGCGTGGCCGTACCGGGACAGGATGATGCCCACGTCCTTGGGGCTCTCGCCGTGCGCGACCTAGGTCTTCTCGGCGTCGAGGTAGTGGGCATGGCCGCCGAGCTGGGTCATCCCCGCCTCGAACGCGTTCCTCGTCCGCGTGGACTTGTCCAGGAACAGCATGAACAGGGTCTCGTCGGGCAGCAGCCTGTGGGGCTCCCCCGCCTTGAACTTCGCCTTCAGCTCGCTCGCGAGCGCGAGGACCTCGTCGATCTCGTCTACGGTCCACTCGAGCGTCTCGATGTAGTCACGGCCTGCGAGCGACGATCGTTCGCTCACGGGTCAACACCTCCTCCGGTCGCGCGTTGCGACAGCAGCGCCCCCTGATAGGTCGGGACGGGCTCCTCCCCCGGCACGTCGGGCACGGGGGGCCATCCGCCGGTCGTGACGGGGCCCGTGAGCCCCGCGATGTCGTCGGGGCGCACCGGCGCTCGGTTCAGCTCGAGCCCGGTGGCGTCGCGGATCGCCGCCACCACTGCAGGCAGCGCCACGATCGTCGCCGACTCGCCCACGCCCTTCACGCCGAAGGGGGCGCCGGGCTCGGGTTCTTCCACGATGACGGTGTCGATCGAGGGGGCATCGAGGATCGTGGGGAGCAGGTAGTCGGTGAACGAGGGGTTGCGGATCACGCCGTCGCGCACCTGGAGCTCCTCCATCACGGCGAGCCCGAGCCCCATCGCCGCGCCGCCCTCGCTCTGCCCCTCGACGAGCTGCGGGTTGATCGCCGTGCCCACGTCGACGACCGAATCCAGGTGCACGACGCGCACCAGGCCGAGGTCGCGGTCGACGTCCACCACCGCCCGCATCGCGGCGAACGAGAACATCGGGTGGAGGTCGCCCTGCCCCTTCTCGTCCATCGGCGTCGTGGGCCGGTGGCGGAACGTGCGGGTCGCCGCCACGGGCTCCTCGAGCAGGTCCATCAGATCGCCGACGGCCCGGCCCTCGACCGCGACGCTGCCTTCCTCGATGGTCGTGGTCCCGTCGGCCAAGGGCGCCCCCGCCCGGCGGCCCAGCTCCTCGAGCACGCCCCGGCAGGCGAGCTGCAGCGCTCCGCTCGCCATCAGCGTCTGCCGTGAGGCCGACGTCGAACCCGCAGACTCCAGCTCGGTGTCGGCGGTGTGCAGGACGACGTTCTCGACCCCGAGCTCGGTGCGCACCACCTGGGTCATCACGGCTCCGAGGCCCTGGCCGACCTCGACCGCGGCGGTCCGCACTTCGGCGATCGGCCCGTCGGTGCCTCGGGAAAGCGTGACGCGCGCCTGATGGAAGTCGTCGAACCCCTCGCTGTAGCCGATGTTCTTGAAGCCGAGCGCGAACCCCATGCCCCGGCGCAGCCCCTCGCCGCGGCCGACGTTGCCCGCACCCCCCGGGAGCGTGACCGGGTCGCGATCGGCGGGGTCGACATGCGCCGGCAGCGGCATCGACGTGCAGGCATCGATCACCTCGGGGAGCGGCGCGCTCCCCTGCAGCACCTGGCCCGTCGGGAGCACCGAGCCGCTGCGCAGGGCGTTCCGACGACGGAGCTCGACGCGGTCGATGCCGAGCGCGTCCGCGAGCTTGTCCATCTGCCCCTCGACCGCGAACGCCACCTGCGGCGCGCCGAACCCACGCATCGCCCCGCACGGCGGATTGTTCGTGTAGACCGCGCTCCCTTCCAACAGCGCGTTGGGCACCTCGTACGGACCGGCAGCGAACGACGTGGCGTTGCCGATCACCGCGGGCGAGGACGAGGAGTACGCGCCGCCGTCGATCAGCACGCGGGCGCGCACGCAGACGAGATCACCTTCGCGGGTCGCGCCGTGGCGGATCCAGACCCGCGACGGATGACGGTGGACGTGTCCGGAGAAGGATTCCTCCCGGCCGTAGGTCATCTTCACGGGCCTGCCGGTGCGCAGCGCGAGCATGCACGAATGGATCTGCACGTGGAGGTCTTCGCGTGACCCGAACGCGCCGCCGATGCCCGCGAGATGGATCCGCACCTTGTCCTCGGGGAGCCTGAGACAGGGCGCGATCTGCAGCCGGTCCACGTGGAGCCACTGGGTGGTGACGAAGAGCTCGATGCCGCCGTCCTCGGCGGGAACCGCCAGGCCGCCCTCCGGGCCGAGCGGGGCCTGGTCCTGCCAGGCGGTCTCGTAGTAGCCGTCGATCCAGACGTCGGCGTCGACCTCTGGATCGCCGTGCTCGATGCGGAGGTGGCGGACCACGTTCCCCCACCCGTGGAGCCTCGGGGCGTCGGGCGCGAGCGCGTG
Organism: Actinomycetota bacterium; assembly: GCA_035697485.1. NCBI lineage: Bacteria > Bacillati > Actinomycetota > Actinomycetota bacterium. The sequence continues at coordinate 6,785 of DASSCU010000011.1, read as the reverse complement.
CTCCATATCGGTGAGGGGCTCGCGGAGGTCGTAGTCGACATCGATCAGCTCCACGGCGCGCGCCGCCAGTTCCGGCGACTCCGCGGCGACGATCGCGACGGGCTCGCCGGCGTAGCGGACCACGTCGGCGGCGAGCACCGGCTGATCCCTGAACTCGAGGCCGTAGTTGGGGTCGCCGGGCACATCCTCGGCGAGGAGCACGGCGTGCACACCCTGCAGCGCGAGGGCGCCCGACGCATCGATCGCACGGATCGTCGCGAACGGATGCGGGCTCCGGAGCGTCGCGCCGATCAGCATGCGCTCGTCCCACAGGTCGCTGCCGTAGGCGAACGCGCCCTTCACCTTCGGGATCCCGTCGGGTCGGCGCGCCGACTCGCCGACGCCGCCCCGCATCCTGGTCCGAACTGAGCGGGGCGCGCTCATCGGCCGGCCCCTTTGGCGATCTCCCTGGCGGTCCGATGCCCGTCCCGCGCGATCGCGACCTCGTCGCCCGTCGCGAGCGTTCCGTCCCTGACGACGAACCGCCCCTCGACCAGGAGGTGACGGACCCGCCCCGGCCGGCAGAGCACGAGCGCCGCCACGGGGTCGATGTCGGCCCCGGCGGTCGCGAGGCCGTCGGCCGGGAACAGGGCCAGGTCGGCGCGGTTCCCGGCCTCGATCGAACCGATGTCGTCACGGCCGAGGCAGGCGGCGCCCCCACGCGTGGCGACCCGCAACGCCTCACGCGCCGAGATCGACCTCGCACCGTGGGCGCCGCGCGTCACGAGCAACGCCTGACGGACCTCGGCGGCGAGGTCGCCCGCATCGTTGGACGCCGAGCCGTCGACGCCGAGCCCGACCACGCTGCCCGCGTCCAGCAGCGCACGGGCCGGCGCCATGCCCGCGCCGAGCCGCAGGTTCGAACTCGGGCACCAGGCGACCCCGGCGCCCGATCCGGCGATCCGCCTCACGTCCTCGTCGTCGAGGTGCACGCAATGGGCGAGCCACACGTCGTCACCGAGCCATCCCCACTCGTCCATCAGCTCGGTCGGGCGCCGGCCATAGCGCTCGCTGCAGTACGCCTCCTCCTCGAACGTCTCCGCGAGGTGCGTATGGAGCCGCACGCCGAGCCGACGGGCGAGATCCGCCGACTCGCGCATCAATCGCTCGGAGACGGAGAACGGGGAACACGGAGCGACGGCGACCCGGACCATCGCCCCGGGCGACGGATCGTGGAAGCGCCGCACGGCCTCCTCGGTCTCGACGAGGATCTCGTCGGTGTCCTGACACACGTCGTCGGGAGGCAGCCCGCCCTGGGCGACGCCCAGGTCCATCGACCCGCGGGTGGGATGGAATCGCATCCCGAGCTCGCCCGCGGCCTCGATCGTGGCCTCGAGCACGCCGGCCCGTCCGCGCGGGAAGAGGTAGTGGTGATCCGTGCTCGTCGTGCAGCCGCTCAGTGCGAGCTCGGCGAGCCCCACGAGCGTCGCGGTGCGCGCCCACGCGGCGTCCAGACCACCCCAGATCGGATAGAGCGCGACCAGCCAGTCGAACAACCCACGCTCCTGCGCGTGCGAGCGGGTGAGCGTCTGGAAGAGGTGATGGTGCGTGTTCACGAGGCCCGGGACCGCGATCGTGCCACGCCCGTCCAGACGCTCGTCGGGCTCGGCGGGAGGCACGCCGGTGCCCACCCACGCGATCGCACCGTCGTCGAGCAGGACGGATCCACCCTCGATCTCGGTGCCGGCGTCGTCCATCGTCACGACCACGTCGCAGGCGTCGACGAGGAGGCGCGTCACCACGCACCCCCCTGTTTCGCGGCCGCCGCGAGTCGGACGGCGTCGAGGATCTTCTCGTACCCGGTGCATCGACAGATGTTGCCGGCGAGCGCCTCGCGGAGCGCGGGTTCGTCGAGCGACGGATCGCGGTCCAGCAGGTCGGCCACCGCCACCACGAGACCCGGCGTGCAGAAGCCGCACTGGACCGCCCCGGCGGCGACGAAAGCCTCCTGGACCGGATGGAGCCCCACGTCGTCGGCGAGTCCCTCGACGGTGCGGACCTCGCGGCCCTCGGCCTGGGCGGCGAGCACGAGGCAGGCGCAGACGACCTCGCCGTCGAGCCACACCGAGCAGGACCCGCACTCCCCCTGCTCGCAGGCGTTCTTCGAGCCGAGCAGGCCCAGCGACTCGCGGAGCATCGTCAAGAGGCTGGCGCCCTCCCAGGCATCGCCCTCGCGCCACTCGCCGTTCACCCTGAGCCGCACGTGCATCAGGCCGCCGCCTCCCCGGCCGTCGCCCACGCGAGCGCCCGGCGGGCCAGCACGTCGACCGCGTGGCGCCGATAGGCCGCCGAGCCTCGAACGTCGTCGATCGGCGTCGCGGCACGCGCGACGAGATCCCCGAACTCCCGGGCCGCGCCGTCGCCGATGCCGGCGGCGGGGTCCTCCCACGAGCCGGCGTCGGCCAGGGCCCGGGCGGCGAACGCCTCAGCCTCGGGGGCACGCACCACGGTCGGTGCGACCGACCCGAGGGCCACTCGGACCGACCGCGTGCCGGGATCGAGCTGGAGACAGACGCTCGCGACCGCGATCACCATCGCGTTGCGCGTGCCGACCTTCGAGAACGAGCCGGGGCCCTCGATCGGACGCCAGCGCGCGCCCACGATCAGCTCGTCGGGTTCGCGCGCAACGCGTTAGGGGCCGAGCAGGAACTCGCCCCAAGGCACCGACCGGCGTCGCCCTCCCGCGGCCGCCAGCTCGATCTCTGCGTCGTGCACGGCGAGCACGGGGATCGCGTCGCCCGCCGGCGACCCCGTCCCGAGGTTCCCGCCGACGGTCCCTCGGGCCCGGATCTGCGGCGACCCCACGGTTCGGGAGGCCTGCACCAGGGTCGGCACGTCGCGGAGCTCGCGCACGATCCGCGCGTAGGTGACGCCCGCGCCGAGGAACACTTCCTCGTGAGCTCGGCGGACCTCCTGCAGCTCGGCGAGGCGGGTGAGGTCGATCAGCGCCTCGGGCCGCAGCCGCCGGAAGTTCAGCGCCACCATGAGGTCGGTGCCGCCCGCGATCGGCACCGCCTCCGGACGTGCGGCGAGGATCTCCAGCGCTTCCTCGAGGGAGGCGGGCAGGAAGACGTCCACCTAGAAGTCTCCCTCGGCGAACGCGTCGATCATCGCCCGTACGTCGTCGCCGAGCGGGTACAAGATCGGGCAGGTGCTGCCGGCGCCGACGAACTCGCGCACCTTCGCCCGGCATTCGTCGGCGGTGCCCGCCGCGGCCACCATCTGCACGACGTCGTCAGGCACGAGCGCCATCGCCGCGTGGATCTCTTCCGGTCCGGCCGGCCACGTGAGCACTTGACGGACCCGCTCGAGAAGGTCCTCGTCGACGCCGCTCGCCTTGCCGATGTGCGGCTGTTGCCCGAGGTACTGCGTCACCAGTTCGCGAACGCGGTCGAGCGCGAGTGAACGATCGTCGTCGAGTGAACAGACCACGAGCTGCGGACGGTCGATGTCCCCGACGTCGCGGCCCGCGCGCGCGGCACCCGCTGCAAGGTGCTCCACCGCCGTCGCGTTGTAGCGCGGTCCCACGAGGTAGTTGAGCAGGACACCGTCGCCGATCTCCCCCGCGAGCTCCATCATCTTCATGCCCATCGCACCGATGTAGATCGGCACGTCGCGCGGGGAACGATCGCCGTGCACCACGCCGATCTCCACGCCGTCGAGATGCACGTGCACTCCCTCGAAGGTGACGTGTTCCATCGCGATGAGGCGCCGGGTCGCCTCGACGACCTCCCGCATCACGGCGAGGGGACCGCGGCGTTCGATCCCCACCTTCTGAGCCAGTGGATCCCACCACGCTCCGATCCCGAGCGTGATGCGGCCCGGGGCCAGGTCGTCCAGGGTGACGAACGTGGCGGCGAGCAGGCCGACGTTGCGCGTCCAGACGACTCCCGATCCGACGCGGATCCGCTCGGGCGGAACCGTTCCACGGCACGGTCGAGGACCCCCTGGTCCACGACCTCGCGCGGGAACCGATCGGCGTCCATGCCTGTCTCGATGATATGCGCGTCGGCCCACGGACCACCTCCCGAAACGTCGAGGCATCTGCGAAGTTGCGCTCAGAAGCAAGGTGGGGGGATGATGTGTCACCGGCATCGATCGGATCGGGGGACTCCGTGCGGCACAGCAGATCGTTCCTACTCTTCGCGGCCGTCGTGATCTGCGTAGCGGCGGGGCTTCCCGCCTCGGCGCTGCCGTTCGAGGGACTCGCACGGCAGCATCCTCCGGTCATCGAGACGGGTGCCCAGGAGTTCAGCCCCGCAGCCGACGGAGCCTACGTTGCCTGGGCGGGGAACACGGATGCGCGGCCGAACCACTTCAACGTGTACTTCAGTCAGAACGGTGGCGCTTCGCAGCGCGTCAACCCGCCCGGCACGCGAGGCTGGACGGGCGGCATCGACGGGACCGAACTCGTCTACACGGAATCCGACGCGGACCGGAGCGGGGACCTCGTGCTTTACGACATGGCGAGCGACAGCACCATCCCACTCCCTACCGGTGTGAACACCGGTCGCATCGAGCACAACGCGACCAACTCGGGTGACTACCTGCTGTTCGACCGGGATCGGTTCACCCGCCGTCGCGCGGTCGAGCGCATCGTGTTGTTCAACACGGCGACCGAGGCGGAGATCGTCCTCGCCGAAAGGAGCAGCAACCGCACCTTCCTCGCGTCCGGCCAGGTGAACGGCAACTGGGCCGTCTACTTCATCTGCCGGGGACGGGCCTGCAACACCTTCCGCTACGACATCATGGGCCAAACGACCGAGAAGGTCCCCAACCCCAGCGACTTCCAGCAGTACGCGCCATCGGTCAGCGACGCCGGCGCGGTGTTCTTCCTCCGCTCACCGCCGGCGTGCGGTCACAACGTAAGGTTCATGACCTGGGACGGCACCACCGGCCCGGAGCTGTTCCGCGCTCTCCCCGAGGGTCGCGATTCGTTCGACACCTTCGTTGACGACAGCGCCGGGGGCTCCCTCTACTACGAGCGGTTGCGCTGCCGGAACTTCGCGTCGGACATCTACAGCGAACCGCTCGCATAAAGAGGTTTCGACCGAGGTTGGTCGGGATCGCCTCGATAGCAGGAGCCGCGGTGTTCCACGTTGCCGGGGCGAGACGAGGACGTTGAGCGTCGGCGGAACAGAGACCCGGGAGCGGGCACCTGGGCTCGACCAAGCTCAGTGAGCGGCCGTCATCACTCCGACCAGGGCGGCCATGCCCGCCACGAGGAGCCCGCCTCCGAGTGCGACCAATCCCAGCTGCGGAGGTCTCAGAGCTCGTGCCTTGAGAAGGCGCGCCGGAGTGCCGACGACACCGAGCACGACGAGCGCCGCCCCGACGGCTGTGAGGACCAGCGAGGTCACCGGGGAAGTGGCTCCTCTGTCGGGGGATGGGACGAGCCAGTCGTAACCCTGCTCGGTCATCGGCGCAAACCCGCAGGTGTCACACGGGACTAGTCCGCAGGATTCGCCCCGTTGCGACGCGACGACCTGGAGCGGTGGCCGTACTCGGTCGGGTCGATCTCGTTGAGGGAGCTTCGCATTCGCTCGCTGCTATCGCGGTCGATCCCTTCACCGACGACATCGTGGGCGGTGAGATCCGGGATCGGTCCCATGCAGACCTCGTGGCACATCAGACAGAGTCCGCCGATCACCGAATCACGCTCACAGAGGGACCACGGGCAGGCGCAGTCCCCCTCGACAACCGGAGCGGCGGGGAACGTGGGGAGATCGACGACCACGTCCTCGGCCCAGAACCAGACGGCATCCGCGTCTGCCATATGGGCACACCTCCTAGCGTCTCGCCGTCCCCTAGTGGGGTTGGTGCCCGAGGATCTGTCGATGCCCGGGAAGGCGCTAGGAGCCGTGATCTTCCACCCGTCTATCTTCGACCGACGCTAGCCGACGCGTCGCCGGTGGGTCAGTCGGTCAAATGGGCCAGGGAGCGGGCCCATCTACCACACCATGTTGTAGGTCGTCGGGGGTTCGACGGGCGGATCTACGAGCTGGCCAAGAAGCACGCTAGAGGCAACGCGACCCCCAAGTCCCCGGTACGTACAAGAAGGACCGCAGTCAGGGCTTCGGGGGTGGGCCCGGAGTCCCCCAGGGCGGCGGGCCTGGGGACCCCCAGGGCGGGCCAGGAGGATCGTCGGCGGGTGGGGGGTCGTCGGTGGGTGGGGGGTCGAAAGGTGGTGGTTCGTCGGCGCCGCCGATCGCCGGCACGGGGTTGTCGATGGACGGAGCGAGGCTCGGCGCACTCTGCCGCTCGTCGTCCCGGGCCGAGCTCGTCTCCGCAACCCTTGATCGGGGGAGGCTCTCAGCCTCGAACGTCGGGGGCTCCAACGGCGCCTCGGTGAACCCATGGTAGGCGGCGCGCACACCCAGCCTGGAGTCCGACAGGGCCAGCCCGAGCAGGAGACCTGGGATGACCACCGCCGCCGCGCTCACCCAGAGCCGCAAGGTGCGCGGCGCCGGCTTGCGGACCAGATATGCGCAAGCGAACGACAGCCCCATTCCGGCGGCGATGAACAGCACCGTCGCGAGATCTGTGAGTTCCCTGTCCATCCTCGGCTGAAGTCCTTCGCGGGCGACTCGGAGTTTGCCGTTTCCTCTGCGTCATTGCTAACACCGCCGTGCAACCGACGAACAGGGGACAACGGGTGACTTACCACTCCCCCGGGCGGCTGACTTCGGAATGGCCGGTGAGCAGCGTCAGGGGTCATCACTCCTCGGATGCCTGGTCAGCCGAGG